>JALSSH010000110.1 GCA_026984385.1 Ardenticatenia bacterium
CAACCGCCTGGTGATGGAATTTTTGGACACGGCAGACGTGCGCACGGTCAAGCCGACCGAAATTTGGGAGCGACGGGTGCGCTAGGCGGAGCTTTCCGCTTCGGTGGCGTCCGACTCTTCTTTGGGCGGGTCGAGCAAGGCAAGCTCTTCGGGCGTCAGAGGGCCGCGCGCGCGTGCTTCTTCATAAAGCGCCTCGATCTCGTGCTCCGAAAGGCCGGTGAGCAACAAGACCTCGCGCAAGGTCGGTTCGGTGACCGTGTCTTCGGTGCGCACAACGTATTGATAGTGGGCGCGCAAACACGCTCGCCATTCCTCAAAAAACAAATCTTCTGTGCTCATAAGCCTTTGTTCCCCGCAAGTTTGCTTAGTCTCCGTCGGCGTCCTGCAGCTCCTTGATGAGCAAATGCACTTCTTCGGCCAGCGGCTTGGCCCAATCCTGCATCTCTGTAACCGCGTCTGGATCGTGGTAGCGGTCGTCCATCTTTTGCAAGACGCGCCACAAACGAAACGCTTCTGCCGTGTTGCCCAGGGCGTGTTGCGTAATGGCGATGTCAGCCAGGGTAGAATCGTCGCCCGGGAGCAAGTTGTTGGCGGCCTGAAAGTCGGCCAATGCTTCCTCGTAGTTGCCCAGCGCAAAAAGCGTTTCCCCGCGATTGAGGTAGGCAATGCTGTTGGTGGGGTCGAGTTTTAAGGCGTGGGAAAAGTCGTCCAACGCGCCGCGTGTGTTCCCTTGCCCTTGGAGGATGACGCCGCGATTGTTGTACGCTTCGCTGTAGTTGGGGTTGAGCCGAATGGTGGTGTTCCACGCGGCCAGTGCCTCCTCGGTGCGCCCTTCTTCGTAAAATTGCACGCCCTGGCGGAAATATTCTTCTGCTTGCAACTCGGCTTCGGTGGGGGCGGGTTGCTCGGCGGCTTGTTCGAGTTTGCGCTGCACAACGGCGGCGTCTTCGGCGGGGGCGGGTTGGATTTCTCCTTCCGGCGGTGTCAGAAAACGCTCGCGTAGCCGCGCCATGCCTTCCTCAAAATATTCGTGGTAGAGCGGCACGCTGTTATAGCGCGGCAATTCGGCCAGCTTGCCGGTGAGGAACGGCTCGGCGTCCTCAAAGCGAAAGCCGTTGACCATCACCGGAACGATGTTGCGGCGTGTTTCGAGCGCGTGCTCGATCTCGCGGCGCAGCCAATCGTCCGGCTCGGCGCAGCGGTCGAGCGTGCCCGGGGTGAGGATTAGCAAAAAATGGGCACGGGCGGCGATCTGGTTGAGGATGATCGGCCCGAACTGGCCCTTGTCTATGCTTTCTACGTCCATGAACACATCGTAGCCATGTTCGCGCAAGTCTTGGAAAATGGCGCGCGCGATGAACTGGCTAACGCTGCGGCGATAGCTGATAAAGACGGTGTGATAGGGGGCGCTTTGGCTCATCGGGTGCATATCCTCGGTAAGTTGCCGTCTCTCGCTGTTTATTATCCGCCGTGCGGGGGCGATGTCAAACGTTTCTTGGCGTAGTTGCGGAGACGTATTAAGCTAAGCCGCCGAACAAAGACGCAGAAAGTGGGGGCGCTTTTTGCGCACTGTTTTCCCTCCTGAAGCCCACCCGAGGAGCTTATGAGCCACAAAACACCATCGCCTGCTACTCACGACTGTCGCTTGTCCTTGCCGGAAGCCGCTGCTCTGGTGCACGACGGCCAGACCCTCGCGCTGGGTGGAAACATGCTCTACCGCCGACCGGTCGCCTTTGTGTACGAACTGTTGCGCCGCCCAAACCCGCCGCGCGATCTCACGCTGCTGGCATTCACCGCCGCTTACGCCGCCGATCTGTTGGTGGGGGCGGGCTGTGTACGCCGCACCCGCACGTGCTACTTTGGGCTGGAGGCGTTCGGCTTTGCGCCGATGTTCACCCAGGCCGCCAATCGGGGGGAGATCGAGGTATGGGAAGAGAGCGAGGCGAGCATCGCCTTTGGACTGCGCGCAACGTTGGCGGGCGTGGGCTTTATGCCCTCCACCGCCTGGCTGGGCACGGACCTTTTGCGCTTGCGTCCGGACGTGCGCACCGTGCGCGATCCGTATAGCGGGCAAGAGCTGGTCGCCTTTCCCGCCATTCGCCCGGACGTGGCCGTGATCCACGCGCTGGTCGCGGACCGTCACGGCAACGCGCGGCTGAACAAGAATTTGGGCATAGACCCCGAACTTGCGTTGGCGGCCACCACCGTCATCATCACCGCCGAGCGCGTGGTCGAGCGGCTGGAAGCGGATGTGCATATCCCCGGGCCGCTGGTAAACGCTGTGGTGGAGACACCGCGCGGCGCTCAGCCCAGCTCCTGCTATCCGCAATATCCCATCGCGGGCGGAGAGCTGTTGCGCTACGTGGAGATGTGCGCCGAAGGGCGCTTTGAGGCCTATTTGCAGGGCGTGCTGAAGCGCGGCGCGCCGACGGCGTGACGTTTTTTCGGTCATTTTCACCAAATGGGCGCTTTTTGCTTTTGACAAACGCCTGCCCGTGTGCTAGGCTCTGCCCAACTTAACAAGTGAATAGCAGCAATACCCCCTTATCCAGAGAGGCGGAGGGACCGGCCCTGTGAAGCCTCGGCAACCATCGCGCGACGTGCGAGCGTGCGGTAAAGGTGCCAATTCCGGCAGAAGTTTTCTTCTGGAAGATGAGAGGGAGTTTGCGCGATTGGTTCGTCTGGTCACTGCAAATCCTTCTCACGCCGAGAAGGATTTTTTGTTTTCGGCGGGCGAAGGGGTAAGGCTGCTGCGCACACATTGACCGCATCATTGCACCCATTGCGTAGGAGACTTTGCCATGTCTATCCCCAACAGCAAAAACGGACGCTCATTCGCCTTCGAGACGCTGGCGCTGCACGCCGGCTACACGCCCGAACCGACCACCGGCGCGCGCGCCGTGCCCATCTACCAAACCACGTCTTACGTTTTCCGCGACACCGAACACGCCGCCGCGCTTTTCGCTTTGGAAGAGCACGGCAACATCTACACCCGCATTATGAACCCCACCAACGACGTTTTCGAGCAGCGCATAGCCGCGTTGGAAGGGGGCATCGGGGCGTTGGCGACCGCGTCCGGCCAGGCCGCGGAAACGCTCGCCGTGCTCACGCTTTGCGGCGCGGGTGACGAGATCGTCGCTTCCAGCGCGCTTTACGGGGGCACGTACACGCTCTTTTCCCAGAGCCTCAAGCGGCTGGGCATCACTGCGCACTTTGTGGACGACCCCACGCCGGAAGCCTTCGCGCGCCAGATCAACGCGCGCACCAAGCTGCTCTATCTGGAGACCATCGGCAACCCCAAGCTGCACGTGCCGGATTTTGCCGGCATTGCGGAGGTGGCACACGCGCACGGCGTCCCGCTGGTTTGCGACAACACCTTCGCCACGCCGTATCTTTGCCGCCCCTTTGAGCACGGCGTGGATATTGTGCTGCACTCCACCACCAAATGGATCGGCGGACACGGGCTGAGCATCGGCGGCGTGCTGGTGGATAGCGGGCATTTTGACTGGCGCGCAAGCGGTCGCCACCCGGGCCTGATCGAGCCGGAGCCGGCCTATCACGGCGCGGTGCTGGTGGACGTGCTGGGCGAGGCGGCCTTTATCGGGCGGGCGCGCGTGGTGGGCTTGCGAGACTTCGGCGCGGCGCAATCCCCCTTCAACAGCTTTTTGAACTTGATCGGGCTGGAGACGTTGCCTTTGCGCATGGAGCGGCACGTCGCCAACGCGCAAGCCGTCGCCGAGTTTTTGCAAGCGCACCCGGTGGTGGCGTGGGTTAACTACCCCGGGTTGCCGCAGCACGAAAGCTACGAACGCGCCCAACGCTATTTGCCCAAAGGCGCGGGGGGCATCGTCGGCTTCGGCATTAAGGGCGGCAAAGCAGCGGGCCGCGCCTTTATTGACAGCTTGCAACTGTTTTCGCACTTGGCGAACGTGGGGGACGCGCGCTCGCTGGCGATCCATCCGGCCAGCACCACCCACCAACAACTCAGCGAGGAGGAGCAAGCGGCCTCCGGCGTCACGGACGACTACATCCGCCTTTCGGTGGGCTTAGAAGCGATTGACGATATTCTGTGGGACTTGGACCAAGCGTTGGCCGTTGCGCAAGGGGTTAGTGCGCACGCCGTGAGCAAGTAGGGAGGCGCGCTATGCTCTCTGTGCAAACGCGAAGCTCGCGCGCCGCGCCCTGGCGCAAGTTGGCCGCCCCACCGAGCGCACGTCCCCATGCCCGCTCGGTGGGGATCGTGCAGCGCCGCTATGCGCACTTCGACGCCCCGTTGGAGTTGCGCAGCGGAGCGACTTTGCAGCCCTTCACGCTGGCTTATGAGACGTATGGGCAACTCAACGCCGCGCGCGACAACGCGATCCTGATCTGTCACGCGCTTTCCGGCGACGCGCACGTGGCCGGTTACCACACCGGCGATCCAGCGGAAAAGCCCGGTTGGTGGGATGAGGCGGTCGGCCCGGGCAAGCTCTTTGACACCGAGCGCTACTTCGTGATCTGCTCCAACGTGATCGGTGGCTGCCAGGGCAGCACCGGCCCGGCTTCCATCGCGCCGGACGGGCGCCCGTATGGGTTGCGCTTCCCGATGGTGACCATCGCGGATATGGTCGCCGCGCAACGCCATTTGCTGGATCGGCTGGGCATTGAGCGGCTCTTTGCGGTGGCGGGCGGCAGCATGGGCGGGATGCAGGCGTTGCAATGGGCGGTGGACTGGCCCGAGCGGGTGGAAAACGTGCTTTTCCTCGCCAGCACCCCCCGTTCCACGCCGCAGCAGATCGCCTTCAACGAGACCGGTCGCCAGGCGATCTACGCCGACCCGAATTGGCGCGACGGGAACTATTACGGTGGTCCAGCGCCTACTCAGGGGCTGGCCGTTGCGCGTATGTTGGCGCACATCACCTACATGAGCGATGTTTCAATGGAGCGCAAGTTCGGGCGGCGCTTGCAAGGCTGGGACACGTTGCCCTACACCTTCGCGCGCCCGGAGTTCGCGGTCGAAAGCTATTTGGAGCACCAGGGGCGCAAGTTCATCGAGCGCTTCGACGCCAACAGCTACCTTTACATCACCAAGGCGATTGACTACTTCGATATCGGCGCGGACTACGGCTCACTGGAAGCGGCGGTCGCGCGGACGCAGGCGGCTTTTTTGGTGGTGAGCTTTTCCAGCGACTGGCTCTATCCCGCCGAACAAGGCTTGGCGCTGGTGCACGCGCTGGAAGCAGTCGGGCGAGCGGTGGAACATTGCCACGTGGAAGCGCCTTTTGGGCATGACTCGTTCTTGGTGGAGGTGGAGCGCATGACCGAGGTGGTGGGCGGCTATTTGCGGCGACGGGCGGGGGCGCGTATGCGTGTGTGAGCTTGTGGAGCGCTGCCCCACGCCCCGCAAGGGGCACAGTCCCCGACCCCGCCCCGCTCCGCACGGCAGGAGCAGGGGAACTTGATCGTTCGCCGTCGGGAGGGCGCGCCGCAAACGCCCCTCCGCGCCCCCGCCGCTACTGTGCGTCGCCCGTTTCGTCTTGGGCGGCCATCTCGTCCAAGCAGCGCGCGCAATAACCCACAAAGCACGTGTGCGCGCTGAGCACGGTCACGCCGAGCCGTGCGTGCAGCTCGCGTCGGAACTCCTCCACGATCTCCGAAGAGACCGTCACCACCGCCCCGCAGCGTTTGCATGTGAGCGTATATTGCTCGCTGTGGAAGCGGTAGCGGAACTCCTCGCGGTCTTGTTCCCCTACCACGCGCCCCTCGACCAGCCCCAACTGTTTGAAGAGCGCCAACGCGCGGTATACGGTCGCCAGGCTGAGCCGTTCCCCGCTTTTTTGCGTCAGCGTGTAAAGTTGCTCGGCGCTGAGGAAACCGCTTGCTTCGCGCAGCAGGTGCAACAGCGCCAACCGCTGCGGCGTGACGCGCAGCCCTGCCGCGCGGAACACCTGCCGGACGGCGTCGTCGGGATCGTTTTCTGGGGCGGGAACGTTTTTTGGGGATGGCTGCCTGCTCATAGTCTGCTTTCTGATCCTTGTTTTGCGCAGATTATGCCATATTTGCTCGTCGGCGGGGAATTTGACGCAAGGTTCATAGGCTACTTTCTCGGGCTGGAAGGGGCGCGCGCATCGCGGTAAGATTGTGCGACAAACTACAAGCCCACCCGAACACGACGCATAGAAAGGGTAGCTACAGTGCCATTCCGAATCGAAAGCGAACACCTGGGAGCGATCAAAGTGATCGTGCCTCGTGTCTTTGAAGACCATCGCGGCTATTTCATGGAAACGTACCGTAAAGATATTTTCACCGAGCTGGGCATCCCGTATGAATTTTTGCAAGACAATCACTCGCGCTCGGTGAAGGGCGTGGTTCGCGGGCTGCACTTCCAATGGCAACCGGCGATGGCGAAATTGATGCGCGTGACGGTTGGCTCGGTGTTTTTGGTGGCCGTGGACATCCGCAAAGGCTCGCCGACGTTGGGGCAATGGTTCGGGTTGGAAGTTTCCGCCGAAAACAAGCGCCAGGTGTGGGCGCCCGCCGGTTTTGCGCGCGGCTTTTGCGTGCTTTCAGACGTGGCCGAGTTGCAATACAAATGCACCGCCATCTACAACCCTGCCACCGAGGGCAGCATCCGCTGGGACGATCCGCAAATCGGCATCGAGTGGCCGGTAAAAGCCCCGATCCTTTCCGAAAAAGACGCCAAAGCTCCCACCCTGGCCGAATGGTTGGAAACGCCGGGCGCCGAGGCGCTGGCTTATCGTGCGGACGCCGACTGAACCACCCACACCCCACCCTATAACGCACACGGAGAGACGTTATGAAGGCGATCATCCTTTGTGCCGGCAAAGGCACACGGCTTTACCCCGTCACGCTGACCATGCCCAAACCGTTGGTGCCGGTGGCGAACAAGCCCCTTTTGCGCTATGCCATCGAAACGTTGGTCGGCATGGGCGCCACCGAGATCGGCTTAGTGGTCAACAGCCTGGATTCCCCCATCCGCGAGCAGTTCGGCGACGGGCAGGAAACGGTTGGCGTGCCGCTGCAATACATCGCGCAAACCGACCCGCGCGGACTGGCGCACGCGGTCAAATTGGCGCAACCTTTCATCGGCGATGAGCCTTTCATCATGTACTTGGGGGACAACATCTTCCAAGACCCCATGCGCGCGCTTTACGACCGCTTCCAAGAAAGCGGCGCCAGCGTGGCCCTGGCGCTAACCGAAGTGCCGAACCCGCAGGCGTTCGGCATCGCCGAGCTGGAAAACGGCACGATCAAGCGCCTGGTGGAAAAACCCAAAGACCCGCCCAGCAACCTCGCCATCGCGGGCGTATACCTTTTCCAGCCGGAAATCTTCGAGGCCATAGACCACATCAAGCCCTCCTGGCGTAATGAGCTGGAGATCACCGACGCGATCCAATATCTGTTAGAACGCGGGCGCAAGGTCATCCCGTATATTGTGGAAGGCTGGTGGGTGGACGCGGGCAACGCCAACTCGATCGTGCTTGCCAACCAACTTGTGTTGGAGGAAGTGGCCTTTTCCCCACCGCCGGACAGCGACAGCGATCCACGTTTGCAAGGGGACTCACACGTTTCGCACCGTGTGCTGCTGGGCGAAAATGTGCAGATCGTGGATAGTGTAGTGCGGGGGCCGGCGATCATCGGGGACAACGTGACCATTCGCAACACCTACATTGGCCCCTACACCTCAATCGGCCACGACGTGCAGATCGAGAGCAGCGAGATCGAGCACAGCATCGTGATGAACCATTGCACCATCCGCAACGTGCGCGGACGTATAGATTCCAGCGTGCTGGCGAACAATGTGCAGGTGGTGCGCACCAACGCCAAACCCAAAACGCACCGTTTTGTCTTAGCGGCCAACAGCGTGGTGCAATTGCCGTAAGGGTTGGCGCGCGTACAAAAAGCGGCGCGACCTCGCCCCCGCAAAAATCACGGGCGAGGTCGCGCCGCCTGTGCGCGTGTTACGTTAGCGCTAGACGTCCAACGTGGCCCGTTTGGCGTGCGTGGTGATAAAACGGCGACGCGGCGGTACAGCGCTGCCCATCAGCATATCGAAAACGCGGTCGGCTTCGGCGGCGTCTTCAATGGTTACCTGAAGCAACGTGCGGTTGGCCGGGTCCATGGTGGTTTCCCAAAGCTGCTCCGGGTTCATCTCGCCCAAGCCCTTATAGCGTTGGATGGTGGCGCGGTCTGGGTTTTTTAGCGAGCGCAAGATGCGCACGCGCTCGTCTTCGCTGTAAGCGTAATAGCGTTTTTTGCCCTCGCGGATTTGGTAAAGCGGCGGTTGGGCAATGTATAGATGCCCGTTGGTGATGAGCGGCGTCATATAGCGGAAGAAAAACGTGAGTAGCAATGTGCGAATATGCGCGCCATCCACGTCCGCGTCCGTCATAATGATCACGCGCCCATAGCGCAACTTGGAAAGGTCGAAGTCGTCCCCGATCCCTACGCCCAGCGCCGAGATCAGCGCTTTGACCTCGTTATTGTCCAAGATTTTGTTCAGTCGGGCGCGCTCGGTGTTAAGGATTTTCCCGCGCAGCGGCAAGATCGCTTGGAAGTGACGGTCGCGCCCTTGCTTGGCCGAGCCGCCCGCGCTGTCGCCCTCCACGATGTAGAGTTCCGCTTTGCTAGGGTCGCGTTCGGAGCAATCCGCCAGTTTCCCCGGCAGGGTGGTGTTTTCCAACAAATTCGCGCCGCGCCGCACCAGCTCGCGCGCCTTTTTCGCGGCGTCCCGTGCGCGCATGGAGGTCATGCACTGTTCCACGATGCGCCGTGCTTCGCGGGGGTGCACCTCCAAGAATTCCATGAACGCTTCCGCCGTCACCTGAGAGACCGCCCCCTGCACTTCGGGGTTCATCAGCTTGACTTTGGTTTGGCTTTCAAACTGGGGGTCGGGGTGTTTGATGCTGACGATAGCGGTCAACCCTTCCAGCGTGTCGTTGCTGGAAAAATTGCGGTCTTTTTCCTTCAGCAGCCCCGCTTTGCGCGCGTAAAGGTTGATCGTGCGGGTGATGGCCGCGCGCAAGCCCGCCTGGTGACTGCCGCCGTCCGGCGTGTGAATGGTGTTGGCGAAGTAAAGTTCGGTGGTGGTGGAAGAGTTCGTATATTGGAAGGCGATTTCCACGTTGACCGTGAAGGGCGGACGGTCGTTGTCCTCAAATTCGATCTCCACGTCGCGTTCGGCAAAAATCGGCTCGTGGAGCGCGCGACGGTTGCGGTTCAGATAGCGCACGAAGGAACGGATGCCGCCTTCGAAGTAGAACGTGATCTCGCGCGGGATCGGTTGCACGCGCTCGTCGCGCAGCGTGATCGTCACGCCGCGCGTGACAAAAGCCATCTCGCGGAAGCGTTGCGCCAGCGTGGTGAAGCTGAACGGGTTTTCGTCCATGATGGTGAAGTCCGGCTTGAAGCGGTGAAATGTGCCCGTGCTTTCGCCCGTCTCCATCTCTCGCACCATTTCCACCGGCGTTTGGGCGCGCCCCGCGCTGTATTCTTGGCGGTAGACTTTGCCATCGCGCTTGACCTCGGTGACCATCCACTCCGAAAGCGCATTCACCGCCGAAACGCCCACACCGTGCAGCCCGCCGGAAACTTTGTAGGCGGACGAATCAAACTTGCCGCCTGCGTGTAGGGTGGTCATCACGGTTTCCAGCGTAGAAAGGCCGGTTTGGCGATGGACGCCAACCGGAATGCCGCCGCCGTTATCTTCCACCGAGACCGAGCCGTCCTCGTAAAGCACAATTTCGATCCGGTCGCAACGTCCGGCCAGCGCTTCATCAATCGCGTTGTCTACCACCTCATAGATCATGTGGTGCAACGCGCGAACATCTGTGCCGCCGACGTACATCCCGGGGCGCAGCCGCACGGCTTCTAGCCCTTCAAGTACGCGGATGTTTTCTTCGGTTTGTCTGGAAACTTTTCCCGCCACTGAATCCTCCTGCCTCCCCTTGCCGTCCGAAAGCGCCACGTCGTGCCGCATTGTCCCTCGGCACACAACAAACCCATCGGTCGGCACATGGCCGCCTCAGCTTGAGGGCTACAATTCGTCTACCGCTGAGGGCACTGGCCGCTCAATCCGGATGGCGGTGTGCTATCGGGGCATCCTATGGCACATGGGCAACGAGCGGTTGCCTGACGTGCGGTAAGGTTTTCGGAGCGAAACCGCGCACGCTCAACAACAGCGCGAACGGATGTTCTTCACTGTGCAGATTATAAGGCCTTACACCCCAAAACGGCCAGTTTCTCCGCCCCAAAATTATACCCTACGCGCCATGATGAGCAAAACGACGGGGAGGCGCGAGCGCTTAGGAACTCCTTTTGAGGCAAAGCAGGAAGCGGGAAGAAAAATTGGCGGAAACTTCCATTTTCGTTTATGATCTCAGGTGTTCGCAGCGTGTATTCTGCTGCGAACACCTGTATTTTGGCCGAAAACATATAAACTTTTTTCAAGTTGCTGCACACAACGGAGTGCTTTGGCACATGGAGAAGCAGAAACGCTATCAAGGTATTGTGCAATATTTTGACATCTTCGGCGGAAAGGGCACGATCCTTTTGCCGGACGGACGCGAGGTTACGGTGCGTTATTCGGCGATTTTGGGCCAGGGCGTGCGCCGCTTGGAAAAAGGGGCGCAAGTGTCCTTTCAGCTTGAACACACGGCACGGGGGTTGTACGCTGTGCGTGTGATGCAGGAGTAAGCGTGCACCTTCAGCCTGCTGCGCGTTAAGATTCTTTCACCACAAAGCGAACCTCTCCGAACGGCCAGGCAAGACTCACCCTCGACCGTCCCTTGTGTCCTGCGTTACAATCAAGGCCCATTCAAGCTAAGGCTACGGGCGAAGTCTGGCGAGACTTCGTTTGTGTTATCTGTTGGACGTTAGCAAAACAACGATCAGAAGAACGGGACGCGCGGCGTCCCTAGAGGAGTTTATCTACCATGCCACAAAAGAAATCATTGCGCATTCTCCCGCTAGGAGGACTGGGGGAGATTGGCAAAAATATGATGCTGGTCAATTACGGCCAAGACGGCCTGATTATTGACACGGGCATCATGTTTCCGGAAAACGATATGCTCGGCGTGGACTACATCATCCCGGATTTTCAACACGTCGTGGACGAGATGGAACACGGCCTGAAAATTCACGGGATCGTGGTCACGCATGGGCACGAAGACCACACCGGCGCTATCGGCCATGTGTTGGATAGCATCCCCGCGCCGGTGTACGCCACCAAGCTCACGGCGGGTTTGCTGGAAGTGAAAATGAAGCAATCCGGCCACCGTCAACACCCCTTGCACGTCATTTCGGCGGGAGACGTCTTGAAGTTGGGGCCTTTTCAGGTGGAAACTTTCCACGTCTGCCACAGCATTCCCGACAGCATGGGGCTGGGCATCAACACACCGGTTGGGCTGATCGTGCACTCCGGCGACTTTAAGTTTGACCACACGCCGGTTGACGGCTGGCCGCCGGATTTCGCTAAGTTGGCGGAGTTTTCGCAGCGTGGCGTGTTGGCGTTGCTTGCCGACAGCACCAACGCCGACCGTGAAGGTTGGACGCCCTCCGAGGCGGTGGTTGACCAGGCTTTCGAGGACGTTTTCAGCCGCGCCGAGGGGCGTATTATTGTCGCGACGTTCGCCTCGTTGATCTCGCGCATTCAGCAAGTGGCGCGTGCGGCGCGCAATCACGGGCGCAAGATGGCGGTGGCGGGCTATAGCATGACCGAATACATCAAAGTCGCCACCCGCCTCGGCTATTTGGACCTGCCCGATGACTTGGTGGTCTCGGTAGAGCGCGCCAATAAGATGCCGCCGGAGCAAGTCGTCATCATGGCGACCGGCACCCAAGGCGAACCTTCCGCCGTGTTGGGGCGCTTGGCTTGGGGCCGCCATCGCCAACTGGAGATCCGCGAAGGGGACACGGTGATCATGTCCGCGCACCCCATCCCGGGCAATGAGGAAATGGTACACCGCACCATCAACAAATTGATCCAAAAGGGCGCGGAGGTAATCTACGACCCCATCGCACAAGTGCACGTTTCCGGCCACGCGCGGCGGGAAGAGTTGCGCTTGCTGATCAATTTGGTGCGGCCCAAGTTCTTCATCCCTGTTCACGGGGAGTTGCGTCACTTGACCCAGCACGCGCTGCTGGCACAAGAGCTGGGCATCCCGCCGGAAAATACGGCGGTCGTGGAAAACGGCACCGAGCTTCTGCTTACTCCGAACTCGTTACGGATCGGTGACCGTGTGCCCGGGAGCTATGTGTTTGTGGACGGGAAAGGCGTGGGCGATGTCGGCCCGATTGTGATGCGAGACCGCGAAGTGCTCGCCAACAGCGGCTTTGTGAGCGTGCTGGTGCTGTTGGACGCGGAAACCGGCGAACTGGCCGAGCCGCCGGAGTTTGTCTCGCGCGGGTTCGTTTACCTGCGGGAGGCGTCCGAGTTGCTGGAGGCGGGCCAGGCGCTGATCGCGGACATCGTCGCCCGTTCGCAGGGTGGTAACCTGACCAAGAAAATTGAGGACGGGCTGAGCAAGCTCTTTTACAACGAGACCAAACGCCGCCCGATGGTCTTTGCATTTGTGCGTAAGGTGGAGCGCGTCCGCTCGCGGTGAGGGGCGCTCGCCGCTGGGCGCGCCGCCTAGCCGCGCTCTGCGCGGCTGACGCGCGGCTCTGCCGCGCGTAGTGCGCCGAATGGCGCACGGGCGGCGCGCCCGATCCGCGCACGCGCTCGCCGAGGAATACGTTGCTCCCCGCCGAGCGTTTGGTTACAATGCGCGCAGCCGACGCCAGGTTCGCGGGACGGTAAAGGGATATGGCCGCCGAATACCAGTCACGCCCAGTATCTCGTGCCCAATCACGCCCCGGAGTTTTCCTTTGGGCGGCGATGGGGCTTTTGCTGGCGGCGTTTGCGTTGCGTGTGTGGCAGATCGGCGCGCCGAGCTTGTGGGCCGACGAGGTGATGACCGAATACCGTGCCCAAGCGCCCTTTTGGGAAGCCACCACAAACATCCTCAAGACCATAGACCAAGTGCCGCTATATTTTTGGCTGTTGCGCCTTTTCCCTACCGGCAACGAATTTCTGCTTCGCTTCCCGTCTGTGTTGGCGGGCGTGCTTGGCATAGCGTTGGCAATGGGCGTGGCACGGCGGCTCTATCGCCGCGACAAGTTGGCCTTGTTCGTCGGCGGCTGGCTGGCCTTCAACCCTTTTCACATTTGGCTTTCGCGCACCGCACGCGCCTACACGCTGATTTTTGTGTGGGCGGTGTTGCTTTCCTATCTGTTCCTGACCCTTTGGCGCGGCGAACGCCACCGTCGCTATTGGGTCGCCTTCACGCTCGCCAGCCTTTTAGCTTATCTGACCCACTACTCGCTGTTGGCGCTGCCGTTTGTCCAGGCCCTGATGGTGGGGTGGGCGCTGCGGCGACATTGGGACTTTGCGCGGCGGTGGGCGTTGGCCCAGGCCGTCGCCGTCGTCCCGATGCTGATCTGGCTGGGGCTGATGCTGTTGCACTACACGCCCCGCGAGCCGCAATGGGGCACGCCGCCCGCTTTCCGTGACTTGGCGCTGACGCTGTGGAATCTCACCGCTGGCTACCCCTCGGGCGGCTGGCGTTGGTACGTGTTGCCCGCCCTACTCGTGGCGGTTGGCGGGGTGAGCTTGGCGCTCCGCACCGCTCAATCGCGTGCGCAAAACGGCTACTGGCTGCTGCTTTTGTTGCCGCTGCTGTTGGTTTTTGCCGTCTCCCAAACGCCCGTGAACATGTACATCGACCGTTACTTTATGGTGGTGCTGCCTGCGCTCGCCTTTCTTATCGCGGTGGGATGGGCCGAAGCGCCGCGCCGCGTATGGCGCGTGGCGCTGGTCGCGGTGATGCTCAGCGGAACGGGCAACATGGCCGATGCGTTGTTGCACAAACAGCACCAGCGCGAAGACTGGCGCGGCGCGGCGCGCTATGTGGCCGCTTCCTATCAACCGGACGATTATTTTGTCGTAGACCGCGCCGTGACCATGATCGCCTTCCGCCGCTACTTCACCGACCGCCACGCCGCAAAGCACGTGCTCCAATTGACCGAAACGGACACACCCCCGCCGCGCCCCGAAGAGGTTGCGCGGCGCTTTTGGGTGCTCTATCGCACGCCGGACGAAAACGTCCATCAATTGCTCTCTTTGCCCCGATTCGACCCCTTCCGACCGCAAAACACCGCCATTTCCCAATGGCTGCTCCCGCGTCTGGGCTACGTGGAGGACTACCGCACATTTGACGGCCTCACCGTGCTACTTTTGGATTTTTCCCGTCCACCGATGTTCACACACGGGGACATGCCGCGTGAGTAAAGGGAAATTTATGCCCGTACAACGCAACGTTTACGCGCTGTTAGCGTAACGCTATTCACAAAGCGGGGTTCGATCCATAAAATAGAAGGTGGGATTTGAAGCAATCTGCGAGCGGGTAACAACGCTCGCCCGCATACGTAAAGCCAGTGGGTTATGAGGGGAAAACATGGGCGCGACACGGTTGGTGGAAGCCCTGAACAGTTTAGACCCGTCCGAGATCGACCGCGTGTTTGGTAACGAGGCCGATCTGCTACCTTCGGCGGACGAAGTGGAATTGGCGCCGGTTAAGCGTGTGGCGATTATGACCGAGGCCTTTTTCCCAAAAGTGGACGGCGTCGCCAAATCCGCCTATCTGACGCTGCGCTATCTGCAAAAAACCGGACGTGAGGTGATCGTTTTTGCGCCGGATATTGCCCCTGCGCGCGTTGGGCCTAGCCGCGTGATCCCGATGCCTTCGGTTGGGCTGCCCTTCGCGCCGGAAACGCGCGTCGCCCTGCCCACGCCCTCGGTGGCGCGGCATCTGGAGGCGTTCCAGCCGGACTTGATCCACCTTTTCAGTCCGGTGATGATGGCCGCCAGCGGCATGATCATCGGGCGGCGGCGCTATATTCCGGTGGTCGCCAACTATCAAACCGACTTGCCCGCCTATACCGAGCATTACGGCTTCAACTTCCTTTCCTCGCCGGTGCAAAATTGGCTGCGCTACGTGCACAACAGCAGCCACCTTACGCTTGTGCCCTCCAACTACACGTTGCACCAACTGCGCCGCCAAGAATACAAGCGTTTGCGCATCTGGGGGCGCGGGGTGGACTTGGGGCGCTTTAACCCCAAGCACCGCTCGGAGGAGTTCCGCAAGCGGCTACTCGACGGGCGCGACCCGGACTCGTTGCTTGTGCTCTATGTGGGGCGGTTGGCGACCGAGAAGCGGATCGATCTGCTGTTGGATGTGGCGAAGCGGCCGGGGGTGGCGCTGACTTTGGTCGGTGATGGGGCGATGCGTGACGAGCTGGAGCGCATGTTTGCGGGGACAAACACGGTTTTCACCGGCTATATGTACGGGGAAGACCTTGCCAAGGCCTACGCCAGCGCGGATGTGTTTGTTTTCCCAGGCCCCAGCGAAACATTTGGGCAGGTGGTGCAAGAAGCGATGGCCGCCGGCCTGCCCGCCGTGATCGTCAATCGCGGCGGCATCGTGGATTTGGTGACCGACGGGGTCAACGGCTTTGTCTGTCCGGAAGACCCGCACGCCTTCGCCGAGGCGGTGCAACGGCTGCGCGACGATCCGGCGTTGCGACGGCGCATGGCGCAAAACGCCCGTCGCCAGGCCGAACGCCGCCCCTGGACGGCGATCATGGCGCAATTGGAGCAATATTACAAAGAGGCCATCGAGCTGAACCGCCGCTGGACGGAGGTTTCTCCGCCGCCGCGCTTCCCGCGTTTGCACATCGCCCGCCCGCTCAATCTATGAGCGCGCCGTCAGCCTGGCGACGGTTTCCCGACGCTTGGGCGTTGTCTTGGCGTTGGGTTAGGCGCGCGCGGGGCGCGTATAATGAAAGCGTACTGTGATGGCTGAGGCCCCCCACAGCCATCCGGTTGCTCCCCAAGACCAAACACTCCGCGAACCGGTGTTTGGTCTTCTTTTTTAGGATTTCAGCGCTACAGCTCGCCTCCCACTTCGGTTTTGACCAGCCGCACGCCTAATGTGCTGGCGACCACCAGCGCCACCGCGCGCGCAAATGTTTCGGCAGCCTCTGCCGCTTCCTGGTTGGCTTGATATTGGCGCAAAAACTCGATGTTGGCTTGGGAGTCAACGGAAAATTTGTCCGTTGTGCTGATGCGTCTCCGCGAAAACTCGCTGCTGGTGGTGTGCTCGGTTTGCGCCAACAGCAAAGATTCTTCCGGCAATGTGAGGTAAACACCCCAAGTGTGGTGCGTATAGGTGATCTCGGTCATCAAGCCGTCGTTGTCCGGCTTGGAAGCGTGCGATTGTTGGATGGTGTGCCGTAGCTCCACATTGTAGACCGAGTCCATCGGGATGACGCGCCCTTGTGCGCCGCCCATAAAGATACCCAGCAAGCCGGTTGGCGGGACAAGGCGGATTGTACGCCGCTCGGGGTCAAAAACGCATTGGTTGAAGGCGGGCGCTTCTTCTCCGCTCCGACGCGGGGCCACATCTTTTGCCAGCCGCAACGTCACCCCGCCTCGTCCTTCGCCCAGCCACATCCCCGGGTATTGCACGGGGAGGTCGATCCCTTGTGCCCAAAGCTTGACCCGCTGTGGCCCAATATCTTCGCGGGCGTGCGGTGTCAGCGGGCCGGTGACCCCGCTCCGCGTGGCCTGCTGAGCGGTGGGGCGAGGCAACTTCTTAGCGCCGAATATCTTGAGTGGGCAGCCCACACATTCCGAAAGGGCGCGTCCGGCTTGTTGGGCGGCGGCGGCGTAAAGTTCGTTGTTGCCGACAGGCCAGCGCACCAGCTCTAACCAGCGGGGTTTGTCCGTTGCGCGCCGCGCCAGATGAAAACCCAGCCGCCAACGGCGTTTCTTCTCGTCGTAACCGATCACCACCGCGCGCACATATTCCAGTGAGAGCACCGTCCCGGGCAAGCGTCGTTCTGCGCCAAACCCGGGTGTATATTCCATAACCCCAGACCCGCGCATCACCCAAAAAACAGGCGTGCCGGAAAGCAGCTCCTCAGCGGCGGGAACTAATCGCCAGGAGTCTTCTTGAATCTCGATATCCACCCCATCGGCTGAAATGGTGGTCATTTTCCACCTCTGCTAGTCTCGCCGTACCAGATATGATAAGTTTAGGAAAACCCTCCAACTCGTTGAGCACCCCGAGACGGGTGCACATTTCTTATCCCTTTATTTCATCATAGGAGAACTCGCACTTATGGGCAAGCAAGGCAAAGAACAGGCTTCGAAAGCCGCGAGCTTGGGCGTCCGACACCCGCTGTTGATTTATCGAAATTTGGGGCGGCGTTATCGCCCGCCTGCGCTGTTGCTGATCGTGTTGGGGCTTTTTGCCCAGTTGCCGAACAAGGTCGCCGAGCTGCAAAACGAATGGGTGGCGCCGGAGGCGCTGGCGAAGGTCGGCGGCGTGCTGATTTTGGCGGGCGTGGGGTTTTGGCTTTTCGCAACGCTGGCCGAACGGCGTGCTTATGTGCAGTGCCGCCCGGACGTGTTGGTGGTGCGCTCACCGTTTCGGCGCACCTTGCTCAGCTATCGCCGCATCCAGCAAGTGCGCGCTGTGCCGCTGAGCGACCTCTTTAACCGCGATGAGGTCAAGGGGCTGGGGAAGGTGTTGCTTTCGCCGCTTTGGGGCATGATGGCGGTGGAGGTGCGGATGAAATCTTGGCCGACCTCGCCGAAGTGGTTGCGGCGATGGCACGGACGCTATCTTTTTACTCCCAAAGGGGAAAGTTGGGTCTTCATCGTGCCGAACTATAGCTTGTTGGTGCGCGATCTGGAAGAAGCCCTGCAGCGCAAAAAGCACGCCGACCGCCGAGAAAGCAGCGGCTATCTGGACCCGATCGCGCGGTTGGAGCGCCGCCGTTAGCGCCTTTCCGCAAACAACACAGGCGACCTGCTCGGAAAAGCGGTCGCCTGTGGTTTGTGTGTGCGAGATGAGCAGCGGTCGGTTTTACTTCAGTTCGACCGTCGCGCCCGCCGCTTCCAACTTGCTCTTGGCGTCTTCGGCAGCGTCTTTGCTCACTTCTTCCATCACCGTGCTGGGGGCGCTTTCGACCAAGTCTTTGGCTTCCTTCAGCCCCAAGCTGGTCAGGCTGCGCACGACCTTGATCACTTCGATCTTTTTCGGGCCGATTTCCTTCAGCACGACGTCGAATTCGGTCTTTTCTTCTTGTTCTTCTTCCGCCGCACCGGCAGCGCCTGCCGCCATCATCGGGAACGCGCCCATCGCCATCGGGGCCGCCGCTTCCACGCCCCAGGCTTCTTCCAACATCTTCTTCAGCTCGGCAGCTTCCATCACCGTAAGGTTGCTGAGTTCTTCGACCAGTTTCTGTAGATCGGCCATGGTTCTATGCTATCCTTTCATCACTTGTGCGTTGGCGTGTTGAGACTGTGCGTTGACTTGGGTTTATGCGCGACGTAGCCAGGCTACGCGGCTTCTTCTTTCTGAGTGTAAGCTGCCAGCACGTTGACCAC
>JALSSH010000111.1 GCA_026984385.1 Ardenticatenia bacterium
CCACTTGCGCACCTTCGGCGTAAACGCCGCCGTTGACGGGCGCGATCAGCAACACAAGTGGACGGGTGCGCAAATCGTCGGTGGGGGGGGCCGCGCGGCTGGCGACGTTGCACGCCAGCGCCCCCAGTGTGAGGGTGATGAAGAGAAGCGATATGCGCTTTGCGAACACGTACACTCTCCCGGGTTAGCGTGGTCCACGCTGTCAGCTTAGCGGAAAAGTGGGGGGCTTGCAACAGGTTTCAGGTTTACCTTGTTCCGCGATGTATGTGCGCGTTCGGTGTATCTGCGGCATACTAGGGGCGTGACGACCGGATGCGATCCAGTGGGTGAGGGAGACCATGACCGACCGTGCTATGGCGCTCGACCGCAACGTGCCCCGTGCGTTGGACGCGGCACACTTATTGGCAGATGTGCGCGCGCTCAGCGAAGAGATCGGCGCGCGTCCGCCCACCAGCGTCGCCGAGCGGCAAGCCGCCGCCTACATCACCGAGCAGTTGCGTCCGCTGGTGGAAAATTGGCACACCCGCAGCCAACCGTTCCGCAGCATCTCAGGAATGCGTTATCGTATCGCGCCGCTGGCGGTAGCGGTTGGCGCGAGCTTGCTTTTGGGGCGAAAGGGCGCGCGCTGGGCGCAATGGCTGGGCGGCGGGCTTTCTATCGCGCTGAGCGTCGCCAGTCGGGATGCGTTCCTGGCGCGTCCGGCGGCGTGGGAGGCGTTTTTGCCGCGCGGCACGTCCCAAAACGTGATCGTGCGCATTCCGCCACGCGGCAGGCGCACGCGGCGCGTCGTTTTTCTGGCGCACATGGATAGCGGCCAGCACCGCATGACGGCGAACGCGCGCTTTGTCAGCCATTTGCCCCAAACACTCGGCGCGCTGACGTTGCTGGCGCTGGTCGGCGGCGTGTTAACCGTCCTGGCGGGCAAGTCCGCGCAGCGCTGGCGCACATTGCGCACGTTGATCGCGGGGGCGGCTTTCGGCAGCGCAGCGTTGGCCGTTTTGGACGAGATGGGCGAACCGGTAGACGGGGCGATCGGCAATGCTTCCGGCGTGGCGGCGCTGTTGGGCTTGGCGCGTGCGTTGCATGAGCGTTCGCTGACCTCCACCGAGGTCATATTGGCCTTCACGGGCAGCGCCACAGCGGTCAGCACGGGCGCGGAAGCGCTGGCGCGTGCCTACCGCGAGCAGTGGAGCGACGCGCTCTGGGTGGTGGTGAGCAATGTGGGGGCGGGCGAGCTTTGTTGGGTGACGCAACACGGCATCAGCCCTTACGCCACCTACATGCCCGACCCTCTGGCCGTGCGCGTGATGGAGCGCGTGGCGGACGCGCGTCCGGATTTAGGGCTGATGGGTAAGCGCATGGTCACGCTGGACGAGTTGGCGCGTTTGCGGGACTACGGGTTGCACGCGGTGGCGCTGATGGGTTATGATCGTGTGAGCGGCCTTATTCCGCACTGGCGGCAGCGCTCGGATACGTTCGCGGCGGTGCAAGCGCCCACCATCGAGCGCGCGGCGCACACCTGTTGGACGGTCGCGCAGGTGATGGACCAGGCCGAACGCTGGCCCTTGCCGCCTGCGTGAGGTGGCGGCCCCCGGCGAGGGAACGTTTGCGGCGAGTGGGCCGCTGGGCGCGCCGCCTAGCCGCGCTGCGCGCGGCTGACGCGCGGCTCTGCCGCGCGTAGTGCGCCATTCGGCGCACGGGCGGCGCGCCCCCGCCGACGGCGGACGCTCAGCAGCAGCGGACGTTTCCCGCCCGCCCAACTCCCGCGCTCTCCGTGCCGCGCGAACGCGCAGCGTTGGCGCGGCGGGGTCAAGGGGCGTTAGCCCCTTGCGGGGTGTGGGGCAGCGCCCCACAAGCCTAGCGACTGCGGGCGTGCGCGGAGGCGATGAGACGTTGGCGCATTTCCCACAAGCGCGGCGTCACCGAAACATGATACACGTGCGGGTTGACCAGTCGCCGCACGCCCGCGTCCAAGCGTTCCTCGTCGGCGCGTCGCCGCGCGCGCAACGTTTCCAGATCGGGCGCGCCGTCCAGTCGTTTCCCTTCGCGCCACACCTCCACCAGCAGCGGCTCAATCGCGCTGATCTCGTCACAAGCGAGCGTGCGCCACTTGGACGGATCGCTGGGATGATGCAAGGTCAGGCGCTCGGCGTGGCACGGGTCTTCGTCCGCCAAAGCGATCAGGTCGGCAGTCGCTTTGCCCCGACGGTCATAAAGCCGCCAAACGCGCTTTTCCCCCGGGAGCGGCGTTTTTTCGGCGGACTCCGAAAGTTTGAGGATCGGTTGCCAGGTTGTCCCGTCGTGCACGGCCACCAACTTGTACACGCCGCCGAGCGCAGGCTCGCCCCAAGACGTGACCAAGCGCGTGCCCACCCCGAAAGCCAGCCGCCCGATCACCGCGTCCGCTTCCAGCCCAAAGCGCGGCGCTTCCTCGCGGATTTGCGTCAGGATTTGCCAGATCACCAGCTCGTCCAAGTTGTTGGAAAGCACAATCGCGGCGCGCGGAAAACCCGCCTCGTCCAACATCTTGGCCGCGCGGACGCTCAAGTGCGCCAAGTCGCCGGAATCCAGGCGAATGCCGAGCGGCTCATGCCCACGTCGGCGCAGCTCCTGGAAAACGCGGATCGCGTTCGGCAAGCCGCTTTCCAACGAGTTGATCGTGTCCACCAGCAGCAAGCAGTCGTCCGGATACACGTCCGCATAGGCGCGGAAGGCCTCCAACTCGCTCATGCCCAGCGCCATGAAAAGCTGAACCATGCTGTGGGCGTGTGTGCCTTTGGGCGGCGTGCCCAGCGCGCGAGACATGCCCACATGGGAGCTAAAGTCCGCCCCGCCGATAAGCGCGGCGCGTGTCGCGGCGTTCGCGCCGCGATCCTGGGCGCGCCGCAAGCCGAACTCCAGCACCAGCCGTCCCCGCGCCGCCCAACGTACACGTGCGGCCTTGGTGGCGACCAACGTTTGATAGTTGAGCATATTCAGCAGTGCGGTTTCCAGCAATTGGGCGGGCACAATCGGCCCCTGCACGACGGTTAGCGGCTCGTGCGGGTGCACAACGCGCCCTTCCATCACGGCGTGGAGGGTGAGCGCCTCAAACGTGCCGTTGGCGGCCAGCCAGCGCAAAAAGTCCTCGGCGAAAAGCGGCGCGCCGCTCCGTGAACGTTGCGCACGCAAGTAGGCGATCGCTTCCGCGCCGAAACGCGCCCCCTCCATCCAGTCCAACAGCCAAGCCAACCCTGCGCTGACCGCATAACCGGCCTGGTGCGCGCCGTAGTTCGGGTTGCGGCGGTAAAAGTGATCAAACTGCGCGCGGTGTTCGTGCAGCCCTGCGCGGTAATAAAGCTGGGCCATCGTGAGTTGATAAAAGTCGGTGTAAAGCACGCCTGCGGCCAACTGCTGATCGTTCGCGGGCATCGCGTGTTCCCCTTTCTGACACAATTCAGGGCGTCGCTGTGCGTAGCGCGCCGTGTGTTCTGCCCTCATAATAACAGTAACGCATCACCCCCGGGAACTATTTAGGCCGTTGCGCCGTCTTAGGGTGTAGATATGCCGTTTGAACGTGAACCGTAAAGGAGTTTGGCCGTGCGACCTCACAGCGTGTTACTGATTCTTTCAACAGTGGGAGCGGTGATCGGTGCGCTGCTGCTGAGCGGCTCGGGAGATGTGGCCGCTCAGGAGGGCGCGCAGGCGTTGCCCCCGCATGTGATTGACGTTTCCCCCTACCCGGGCGAGGAAGTGACGCCCGAGCAACCCGTCACGCTCACCTTTGACCAGCCGATGGAGCGCGCCAGCGTGGAGGCGGCTTGGCAGATGACGCCGCAAGCCGCGCTCGGCTTCACCTGGGCCGAGGACGGGCGCAGCGTGCAGGTGTTGCCCCAAGGCGGTTGGCAGCGCGCCACGCGCTACGAAATCACCCTGGGCACGACAGCGACCGCGCTCAACGGGCTGGCGCTCGAAGAGCCGTACTCGTTCTTTGTCCAGACCATCGGGCGCTTGGAGGTGAGCACCGTTGTTCCCGCGCCGGATGCGAAGGGCGTGGCCGCCGACGCCACGATCACGGTTGCTTTTAACCGTCCGGTCGTGCCGCTTCTTTCCACTGTGCAAATGGACCAACTCCCCGCCCCGCTGACCATCGAGCCAGCCGTCGAAGGG
>JALSSH010000112.1 GCA_026984385.1 Ardenticatenia bacterium
CGGCGGCTGCACGGTTTGCGGGCTGAGTCGGAAACCGTAAGCGCGAAAGTCCACGCCCTCTAGTCCCAACCCAGGCTCGATCTTCAGCAGCGCGGCGTGATTTTGGCGCGCCACCTCATCAACAGCGGCCAGCAGCGCGTGCACTTGCGCCGTGTCCGCCCAGTTCACAAGCGGGCCAGCGGGGATGTAGGCCATTGTGCCCAGCCGCAACGGCAAGCGTCGGAAAAGCACCTGCGCCCCCGCTATGATCTGCTCCTCGGTGTCTGCCAGGGCCACGCGCTCCGCCCACCAACCGAAAGCGCTTTTGAGCGCACCCCAGCCGCTCAGTTGCAAGATGTGCGCGCGTGGGTGAGCGCGGACGAAGGCATCCCATTGTTCAGGGGTGGGGCTACACGGCTGCCAACTCATGAGTGCTCCTTGGAGAGGGTGTTTGCAAGTCGGGCGCGGATTATAGCGCGGGGCGGATGGGCGCGCGAAAGCAAAACGCCCCCGATGGCAATACGTCGGGGGCGCGTGGATCGCTTAAACGCGAGGGAGTTTAGCTGCCAAAGCTCTCGAAAATCTTCTGGGCGGTGGCGTCGATCTTGCCAAGCTCGCCCTCGCTGGTCAACACAGCCGCGATGTACATCGAATCGCCAGCTTGCCACACGATGAAGTAGCCTTCGCTTTTGTCCTTCGAACTCTTCATCGAAACCCTTGCACCCTCGTTGTCGCCCACTTTTACATCTTTTACCTCACCGACGGTGGTGCTCTCGTCAGCTGAGGATTCGGCGAGTTGAGTGGCAATCGCGCGCGGATTTCCGCCCGTGCCGGCCATCATCGCCGTGAGCGTGGGGTCAAACACGATAATCGCGAAGCCGTCTTTGGGCAACACCATAGGGCCTTCGCTGTTCTCGACCAAATCCGCCACTTCATCACTGCTGGCGAGGATAATGCCCATCTCGCTGTCTTTAACCACCCAACCCTTCGGGTATTTCAAGCTGAGGCCGCTGGACGAGTTAAACGTTTCGTCCAGCGATTCCGCTTTGTCGCCACCACCGCAAGCGGCCAGCGCAAGCGGGACGACGAGCAGCAGCACGAAAAGCACGTACATCCACTTCTTGGACATGGTGTCCTCCTTATGCAAAATGGAGTTATTGCCCTCAAGCATAGGGGAGTTTGCTCTTTTGCACAAGGATCGATCTCGTAACAACAATCTTTCCCTGGTGCAATCGCATCAAAACCCAAAGGGTACACGCAGACCAAAAACTCGCGAAAATGGCTTCTGTCCGCCTTACGACAAACTATCTGCCGTCACTCGTATTTTTATCGTGTCTATTTCAACACAAAGTGCAATACACGAATGCGGCAAAGTGGGCGTCCTTGAGCCGTTTTCACGTTTTGATACGATTGCCGGTCTCTCGGCTACATGCTTACGCACGTTCCCCCGATGTGTGTTAGGATTGAAAGCGCAAATCGGCAAAGCACACTCGGCAGGAGGAGCACTCACCATGAGCACAGCGGCACTGTCCGAGCCTTTTGAGGGCATAGACGAAGCGACGTACAAACGCAGACAACGCGCCTGGGCGCTATATGACTGGGCGAACTCAGCTTTTGCCACCACCATCCTCGCGGCGGTCATGCCCGCTTACTATAGCGGCGTGGCCGGCGCCACGCTCCCCAGCGAAGCCACCGCCACCGGCTATTGGAGCATGTCGCTGGCGATCAGTCTCTTTATCGTGGCGCTGCTTTCCCCCATCCTCGGCACGATCTCAGACGTGGTGCGCGGCAAGAAAAAGTTGCTCTCACTTTTTGCAGGGCTGGGCATCGTGGCTACCGGCCTGATGGTGTTTGTGGGCACGGGCGACTGGATGTTGGCCTCGCTGCTTTTTGTGTTGGGGCGGATCGGCTTCTCAGCCTCGATCATCTTTTACGACGCCCTGCTGCCGCATGTCGCCAAATCTGAAGACTTAGACCGCCTTTCCACCACCGGCTACGCGCTGGGCTATCTGGGCGGGGGGCTGCTGTTGGCCCTCAATATCGTGATGATCTTCATGCTGGGCAGCGAGGCAGGCTCCCGATTGGCCTTCCTCAGCGTGGCGGTGTGGTGGGCGATCTTCACCGTGCCGCTGCTACGCGAAGTGCCCGAGCCACCCTCCGCCGCCGTGCAAAAGGCAGGCATGGGCATTGCGGAGATCGTGCGCGTGAGCTTTGGGCGGCTGCGCGAAACGTTCCGCGATTTGCGCCAATATCGCGAGTTGTTCAAATTCTTGGTCGCGTTCCTGATCTACAACGACGGCATCGGCACGATCATCGGGCTGGCCGTGATCTACGGCGCGGAGCTGGGCTTCGGGATGCTGGAGCTGGTTGGCGCGCTGTTGATGGTGCAATTCGTGGGTATTCCCTTTTCCTTTATCTTCGGGCGCATTCCCTACCGCCACGAGCCGCGCCGCGCGCTCTTCCTGGCGTTCATCTTGTGGAACATGGTCGCGCTGCCTTTGGTGGCGACGGCGGGGCGCGTGCTGCTGCCCGACCACATCGTCGGGGCACGCCAACCCGACTACCCAACCGAAGGCGAATGGGTCGGCACGGGCGTTTACGACGCCACCGATGAGCAAGTCGTGCAGCTCGGCCTGCTTTCCCAAAAGGGCGAGATCAACCTTGTGCGCATGACCCGTGCCACCGAAGATATTTGGTTCAGTGAGAAGGTTTCCGAAGCGAAGTTTGAGGGCAAAGCGCTAACGTACATTTACAGCGAGTCTCCGGATGCCGCCTACGCACTCACCTACAACGGGCGCGGCGTCTCGCTCTTTTACGCCAAGGGGCCGGACCGCGGCATCTTCCGCGTCTACCTGGACGGCGAGCCTTACGACTTGGACGAGGGGGGCGATCTGGAAGTCGGCGAGGTGGACGCCTATCAGCATGGCGGCGTGCGTTGGAACTATCGCTTGGTGGTCGAGGCCGAAGAAGACGGCCACCACACTTTGATCGTGCGCAACACCGGCAAAGCCAACCCCAAATCCAAAGGGACGCGCATGGACTTGGGGCGCGTGGAAGTTTTGCCGCCGCCGCGCCAGTCTAACTTGCTGGTGGTGATCGGCTTGCTGTTGGTGGTGGAAGCGTTGGGCGCGGCTTTTTCCTGGAAGATCGGGCAGCGCCTGGTGCAACCGTTGGCGGATCTGCTGAACACCAAATATACCGTGCTGTTGGCGCTGGTGGCCTATGCAGTGGTGGCGATCTGGGGCTTTTTCTTGGATACGGTGATCGGCTTTTGGATGCTGGCCTGGTTGGTAGCGGTGGTGCAAGGCGGCAGCCAAGCGCTCAGCCGCAGCCTTTACGCCAGCATGAGTCCGCGCGCCAAAAGCGGCGAGTTTTTCGGCTTCTTCAGCGTGATGGAAAAATTCGCGGGCATCTTGGGGCCGGCGATCTTCGCGTTGGTGGTGGCGATCTTTGATAGCAGCCGTCCGGCCATCTTGAGCCTGGTGGCGTTGTTCATTATCGGCGGGTGGCTGTTGTGGCGCGTGGACGAAAAAGAAGGCCAGCGCGTCGCCCGTGAGGAGGACGAAGCCTGGCTGCGTTCCGGCGGCGCGGAAGCCTAACCCGCACACGCCAAGCGAAAAGGCCGACGGGGGCGGTTATCTCCAACCGCCCCCGTTTATGTACTCTAGGCGTGGGTGCTTTCCGGTGATTGTTGCTGGGGCATTTCCTGCCCGGGAGACATCTCCCATTGGTGATGGGGCATTTCACCGCCCTGCCCGCCGAAGAATTGCCAGGGCGTCATCCCGTGCCAATCGCCTTGCGGGCCGTTTTGGCCGCCCCAGGGCATGAAGTAGAAGAAGCCCGGGCCGAAGAAGAACGGCTGTTGCCCCTCACCCATCATCGGGCCGAAGGGCATCTCGGGCGCTTTGGGGCCGAGCGTGACCTCGACTTCGGTCTCCTCGCCCTCGCGGAGCACGCTTAGCGTGACCACGTCGCCCTCTTCATAGGCGTAAAGGCGGTCGCGCAAAGTGTGCTCTTCGTCCACCGCGTCCCCGTCAACCGCCGTGATGATGTCACCGACCTGCAAACCGGCTTCGGCGGCAGGTGTATCCTCAAAAACTTCGGTGATCTCCGCGCCCTGCTCGGTCGGCAAGTCTTCCTCGGAGGCGATCTC
>JALSSH010000113.1 GCA_026984385.1 Ardenticatenia bacterium
GGTCAACAACAACGCCAGCGGCGTTTTGCTGGCGCTGAGCGCACTGGCGCGCGGGCGGGAGGCGATCATCAGTCGCGGGCAGTTGGTGGAGATCGGCGGCTCGTTTCGCGTGCCGGACGTGATGGCGCAAAGCGGCGCGCGCATGGTCGGCGTGGGCACGACCAACCGAACACATTTGCGCGACTACGCGGAGGCGATCACCGAGCAAAGCGCGGTGATCGTGCGCGCGCACGCTTCCAATTATCGCGTGGTCGGCTTCACCAAGAGCGTGCCCCTGGCAGAGCTGGCCGACTTGGCACACGCGCACGGGCTGCTCGTGCTCGATGACCTGGGCAGCGGGGCGCTGTTGGATACCTCGTCATTCGGCCTCGCCAAAGAGCCTATGCCGCAGGAAAGCTTGGCCGCAGGCGCAGACTTGGTGCTTTTCAGCGGCGATAAGTTGTTGGGCGGGCCGCAGGCGGGCTTGATTATCGGGCGGGCGGAGGTGATCGCGCGGCTCAAGCAGCACCCGCTGGCGCGCGCGATCCGCGTGGACAAGATGACCTTGGCCGCGCTTTACGCCACGCTCGACCACTATCGCAAGGGCGAGGCGCTGGAGCGCGTCCCTGTTTGGCGCATGATCAGCTTGAGCGCAGACGCGATCCGCGAGCGGGCGGAGACGTGGCGTGCGCAGGTGGGCGGCGACGTTGTGCCCACGCGCAGCACGATTGGCGGGGGCAGTTTGCCCGGGGAAACCTTGCCGAGCTGGGCACTCGCCCCGCGCGTGGAACGTCCGAACGCCGCCGCTGCGCGTTTGCGCGCCGCCGACCCGCCGATCATTGCGCGTGTGGCCGAAGACCGCTTGCTTTTGGACCCGCGCACCGTCTTCCCCGACCAAGATCACCTGGTGATCGCTGCACTGAAAGAGCTTTGACCATGCGCGTTATCGGCACGGCTGGACACGTAGATCACGGCAAGTCCACCTTGACGTTGGCGCTGACCGGCATCAACCCGGACCGCTGGGAAGAAGAGCGCCGCCGCGAGATGACAATTGACCTCGGCTTTGCCTGGCTGGACTTGCCCAACGGTGAGCGCGTTGGCATCGTGGACGTGCCCGGGCATCGGGACTTCATCGAAAATATGCTGGCGGGCGTGGGCGGGATCGACGCGGCGCTGCTGGTGGTGGCCGCTGACGAGGGCGTCATGCCCCAGACGCGCGAACATCTGGCGATCCTTGACCTGCTGGCGATCCCAACCGGCGTGGTCGCGCTGACCAAAGTGGACTTGGTGCGCGACGCCGAATGGTTGGAGCTGGTGCAGCTTGACGTGATGGAAACGTTGCAGGGCACGGCACTAGAAGGCGCGCCGATCGTGCCGGTTTCGGCACGCACGGGCGAGGGGCTGGACGAGTTGGTCGCGGCGCTGGTTGAGGTGTTGGCCCATCAGCCGCCGCGCGCCGACGTGGGCAACCCGCGCTTGCCGATTGACCGCGTCTTCACGCTGAGCGGGTTCGGCGTGGTGGTGACCGGCACGCTGCTGGATGGAGCGTTACGCACGGGGCAAGAGGTGGAAATCCAGCCGGCGGGCGTGCGGGCGCGCATTCGTGGGATGCAATCTCACGAGGAAGACATCGCGCTGGCCGACCCCGGGCGGCGTTTGGCGGTGAACTTGCGCGGCGTGGAAAAAAAGCAGATCGCGCGCGGCGATGTGCTCGGCTTGCCTGGGGCTTGGCATCCGACCACGCTGGTAGACGCTTGGTTGCGCTATCTGCCGGATGCACAGCGCCCATTGGAGCACAACGCCGAGGTGAAGTTTTTTGTCGGGGCGGCGGAGGTGCTCGGGCATGTGCGCGTGCTGGACCGTGAGCGCGTTTTGGCGGGCGAGGAGGCCTGGGTGCAATTTCGCCTTTCGCGCCCGATTGTTGCGGCATACGGCGACCGCTACATCATCCGCCGCGCCTCACCGGCGGAAACGATAGGCGGCGGCGTGATCTTGGATACCGCGCCCGGGCGCCGATGGAAGCGCTTCCGCCCGGAGGTGCTCGCGCGCTTCCAAACGCTGATGCACGGCGATCCGCTGGAGCTGGCGCTGTTGGAGTTGGCCGAAGCGCGCGCCCCGATCCGTTTGGACAAGCTCGGCTGGCCGGAGGAGCAGATCGCGCGGGCGCTGGACGAAGGGCGTCTGGTGGCGCTCGGCAGCGGCTGGGCGATGCACGCGGACGCTTGGGCGCGGATGAGTGAACGAGCGCGGCGCACGCTGGAACGTTTCCACGCCGAAGCGCCGTTGCGCTTGGGGATGCCGACGGATGCGTTACGCTCGGCGTTGCGGCTGGCTCCGGACGCCTTCGAGCCGGTGCTTGAGGCGCTGCTGGGCGATGGCGTGTTGCGCTGGGCAGAAAACGGCGCGCTGTGTTTGCCGGAGCACACCGTGCGCTACACGGCGGCGCAACGTGAGGCAATTGGCGCGCTGTTGGACGCTTTCGACCGCGCCCCGCACACTCCGCCGACCGCTGCGCAGGCGCGCGAGATGGTCGGCGACGAGGTGCTGGTGAGCTTGACCGAGCGCGGCGAGCTGGTGCGCGTTAGCGATGATGTGCTGTTGCGTCCGCAGGTGCTGGCGGAGTGGATCGCTTTTGTGCGGCGGGAACTCGAAAGGGGCGGGACGCTGACGGTGGCGGACTTCCGCGACCATTTCGGCACGACGCGCCGCTACGCGCTGGACTTTTTGGAGCGGCTGGATGCGCTCGGTTTGACGCGGCGGGTTGGCGACGGGCGCGTGCTCGGCAGCGGCGAGTGGGAGCGGCTGGGCGGGTGAGCGGCGGGCGTGAGGCCGCAAGGCGCGCGACAGCGCGACTTGCGGGGGGTGCAGGGGACGCCGTCCCCTGCTGGGGGCACGGGGGCAACGCCCCCGCATTCTGCGGAGACTTAGGGAGGAGCAAATGAACGCTTACGAGTACGCACGTGCCCATGAGGCCGAATTTTTGGGGCAGCTCCAAGAGCTTTTACGCATTCCCAGCGTCAGCACCTCGTCCGAGCACGCGGGCGACGTGCGCCGCGCGGCGGAGTGGTTGCGCGCGCATTTGCAGCAGATCGGCTTGCGCAACGTGGAGCTGATCGAAACGCCGAAGCACCACCCGCTGGTTTACGGCGAGTGGCTGGAAGCAGGTCCGGACGCGCCAACCGTGCTGCTCTACGGGCATTATGACGTGCAACCTGCGGACAAAGACGGCGGCGAGTGGACCAAGTGCGCCGATCCGTTCGAGCCGACGATTGCGGACGGCAACATTTACGCGCGCGGCGCAACCGACGACAAGGGCCAGACCTTCGCCCAGCTCAAGGCGCTGGAAAGCGCGTTGGCGACCGGCTCGTTGCCGGTTAACGTCAAGGTGCTGTTGGAAGGGGAAGAGGAGAGCGGCTCGGAGGCTATCGAGCAATACGTGCGCGCGCACCCCGAGCGTCTGGCCTGCGACGTGGTCGTTGTTTCGGACTCGCACATCCTCAGCTTGGAGCAGCCCTCGATCCTGAGCGGGCTTCGCGGCATTGTGGCGCTGGAAGTCACGGTCAGCGGACCGAAAAGCGATTTACACTCCGGCATGTACGGCGGCGCGGTGCACAACCCCGCCCAGGCGCTGGCGGAAATTTTGGCGGCGCTGCACGATGATTGCGGACGGGTGGCCGTCCCGGGCTTTTACGACAACGTGCGCGAGCTGAGCTTGGAAGAGCGCGCCGAGTTGGCGAAAGTGCCCTACACGGCGGAACAATTGGCGCAGGAAACCGGCGTGCCTGCCCCCTGGGGCGAACACGGCTACTCGCTCCACGAACGCACCGGCATTCGCCCGACGCTGGAGATCAACGGGTTAACCGCCGGTTGGCAGGGCGAGGGCAGCAAGACCATCATCCCGCAAAAAGCCTCCGCCAAGATCACCTGCCGCCTTGTCCCCGACCAAGACCCCGAGCGCATCGGCCAGCTTGTCGCCGAGCACATCGCCGCGCTGACCCCGCCGACGGTCACCAGCACGGTCGAGGTGGGGCACGCCGGCATGTGGGCGGAAGCCGACCCGCACTCGCCCTATATGGAAGCTGCCGCCCGCGCCTATGCGTTCGGCTTCGGCGCGGAGCCGGTCTTCACGCGGGAAGGCGGCTCGATC
>JALSSH010000114.1 GCA_026984385.1 Ardenticatenia bacterium
CGATCCGCTCACCACATTCGCAACAAAAACAGGCGGCTGAGAGAGAACTCAGTCGCCCGTTTGGTTTTGCTTTTTGTGCGGGGAGCGCTCAGAGCAGCACCACGTAAAGCGCGTGTGCGGCGTCCATCGCCCAGTTGAGCAACGGTGTGACAAGCACCGTGCCAAAAAGCAGCACGCCCGCCGAAGTCAGCGCCAGCACCCAGCGGTAGGGCACGCTGACCGTCACCGGCTCTTCGGAGGAGGGCATTTCCATATACATCACCTTGACCACGACCAGGTAGTAGTACAAGGCCACGATCACGTTGAGCACGCCGATAATCGCCAACCACTCCAAGCTGGCGTCCACCGTCGCGCGGAAGATCAAGAACTTGCCCACAAAGCCCGCCGCCGGAGGAATGCCCGCCAAGCTCAGCAGCGCCAAGGTCATCGCCAGCGCCAACCAGGGGCTGCGGCGGCTCATGCCCGCCATATCGCGGATCTCCTCGCTGCCGGTGGCGTTGGCGAAGAGAATCACCACCGCGAAGGCCAGCGCGTTAGAAAGCACGTACATAAACAGGTAGAAGGTCACCGCCGCCGCGCCATCGCCACTTTTGTTGGTGGAAATTGCCGCGATGCCCATCAGGATATAGCCCGCGTGCGCGATGGTGGAGTAGGCAAGCAGGCGCTTGATGTTGGTTTGTACCAACGCCAAGATATTCCCCAACGTCATCGAAAGCGCGGCCATCACCGCCGCCAACTCGACCCACAGCACGCTATAGTCACGGGTCGCCCCCGTCACCGCGCCGAGCAGCTCACGCGGCGGGAAAACCGCCAGCATAAAGCGCAAGAAAAGCGCTACGCTGGCCGCTTTGCTGGCCGTGCTCAAAAGCGAGGTCACCGGCGTGGGCGCGCCTTCGTAAACGTCCGGCGTCCAAAAGTGGAACGGCACGGCGCTGATCTTAAAGGCGAATCCCAACGCCACCAACAACATCGCCAGCACAATCGGCGGGTCGTTGAGCGTGCCGCTCGAAAGAATCTGCCCCAGCTTGTAGATATTCGTCTGGCCGGTCAGCCCATAGAGCAGCGAAAGGCCGTAAAGCGAAAAGGCCGAGGCAAACGCGCCGAAGAGAAAATACTTCAGGCCGGCTTCGGTGCTTTTGTCGTCGTCGCGCAAATAGCCCGCCAACACATACAGCGTGATCGAGAGCGTTTCCAGCGCCAAAAAGACCATGATCAAATCGGCGGCGGCGCTCACCAAGCTGCCACCGATCACCGAGACGATCAGCAGCGCGTGGAAGTCTCCGCGCGCGCGCACCTTCGGCACGTCCATCGCCATCAGCGAGGCAAAGCCGCCCGCCGCGATGACCATCACACGGAAGATATGTGCCAGCGCGTCATGGCGCACCATGCCGCCCAAAAGCAATTGGTCCGGCAGCGCTTCGGCTTGTTGCAAGCCGCCGAAAAGCCACACGATGGCCGCGATCGCCAGCAAGCCGCCACCGGCCAGATAGCCAACGGCTGCGCGTTGGTGTTTGCCCCAAACCATGTCCAGCGTCAGCACCGCCACCGCCAGGATCACCATCAAGATTTCCGGCAAAATGGCGATGACGCTTGCCAGGGTGTCGGTAGAGAACGTCAGCTCGCTCAAGTTACCCTCCCAGCAAAGACACAATCGGCTTGACGCCCGACTCGATCATCGGGGCCATCAGACGGGGATACACGCCCAGCGCGATCAGCCATGTGACCAGCAAAATCAGCGCGATTTTGTCTTGCACACGGATCGCGGAGATATGCGGGAAGCGTTCGGCGTTGAACTCGCCGAAGAAAACTTGCCCGACCACACGCAGCACATAAGCCGCCGTGACGATAATCCCCAACACGGCCAAGAGCGCGATCACCCCGTAGTAGTTGAACGATCCGCCGAACCAACCCGCCGGGGCGTCAAAAACGGGGCGCTTCCACAACCCGACGAAAATCGGGAACTCGGCCACAAAACCGCTCAGCCCGGGCATCCCCATACTCACAAAGCCGCCGATGATGAAGGCTACCGCCACCCAGGGCAATTTTTGCGCAAAACCGCCCAAGCTGGGGATGTCGCGGGTGTGGGCGCGGTCATAGACCATGCCGACGCAAGCGAAAAAGAGCGCCGTCATCACGCCGTGCGAGAACATCTGCAAGCCCGCGCCGGTCATGCCGGTGAGGTTCATGGTGGCAAACCCCATGCTCACCAAGCCCATGTGGCTCACCGAGCTGAAGCCGATCACATATTTGAAGTCCCGTTGGCGCATGGCGATAAACGCACCGTAGACCACGTTTACCAGCGTCAGGAAGATGATCCAGGGCAAATGCACGCGCGCCCCGTTAGGCATCAGCTCCACGCCGACGCGCAACGCCGCAAACGCGCCGAGCTTCATCAGCACGCCCGCGTGGATCATCGAGACGGCAGTCGGGGCGGCCACATGGCCGTCCGGCGACCAGTTGTGGAAAGGCCAGATGCCCGCCAAAACGCCAAAGCCGATAAACACCAGCGGAAACCAGATTTCCGCCGTGCTTGCGCCCTTCCAGACGCTGGAAAACGGCTTGTCAAAGATGCCCATCTGGGCCGCTTTGTGCAGGTCTACAAAGTCAAAGCTATAAACGCCGGTGGCTTCCGCCGCCTTGAAGTAGAGCACCAACATCCCGATCAAGGCCAGCACCGAGCCGACCAGGATATAGAGCGTGAGCTTCATGGCGGCGTATTGGCGCGTTTCCTTCCACCCCCAGATGACGATCAAGAAGTACATGGGGAAGATGGCGAGTTCGTAAAAGAAGAACAGCACGAACATATCCACCGCCATAAAGACGCCGAACACGCCCGCCACCAAAAGCAGGAAAAACGCCATAAACTCGCGGGTGCGGTCTTCGATGCCCCACGAGATGAGCACGCCGGCGAACCCCGCCAACGCCGTCAGCAACACCATCGGCGCGCTGATCCCGTCTACGCCCAGATGCCAACTGATGCCGATGGACTCCACCCATTGGATATGATCCTCGAAGGCAAAATAGGGTGTCACCACCTCACCATCAGAGGCCTGGGCGTACTGCTCAGCGACGGCGTTCGCGTCGTCTACCGAATAGCCAAAAAAGACGCCCATAGACAACAGGAGCACAATCCCCATCGTCACCGCCGCGATGATGCGGGCCTGTTCTTTGGCTTCCGGCTTGAGCAGCAGGATCACCACCGCGCCGACCATTGGCGCCAGCAGGATGCCTGTCAACACACCACTAAACGTAATGACCATCCATAATCCTCCTAATAAGCGTAGGAGAGTAGTCTAAAGCCTGTTCGGGCAAAGCAGCAGACCGTCACCGCGAACAGGGGACATTGTCGCCTATTGCCCCAAGAACCAATGCACCACCCCGCTGTTGATCACGTCCAGTACCCAACTGGGGTAAAGCCCCGTGACCAGCATCAACACCACCAACGGAGCTAACGCGACGACCTCGCGCCGTGTGATCTCCAGCGAGTGCTTTTCGCGGTGATAGGTCGCCCACTGTTCGTTATACGGCCCGTGCAACACCTTTTGTATCCCCTTGAGGATGTAGATGCCGGTCACGATCAGGCCGAACATGCTCAAAAAGACGTACACCGGATATGCTCGGAACGAACCGGCCACCACCAAGAACTCGCCCACAAAGCCGTTCAGCCCGGGCAAGCCGAGCGACGCCATGCTGACAAAGATCAACAGCGCGCCATAAATGGGCACGATATCCCATAGGCCGCCGAAACGCCTTAGATCGCGTGTGTGGGCTTTGTGGTAAAGCGCGCCCACCAAAAGGAACATGCCCGCGCTGCTCAGCCCGTGATTGAACATCTGCAACACCGCCCCGTTAAGCGCGGTGCGGGCATCTTGCTTTTCTGCGTCGAGCACCGCTTCCGGCACGGCGGCCTCCACCGCCTCTCGCACCTGTGACGCGGAGGCGTCATCGGCCACGTCCACGTTATAAACACCCGCCACATAGCGATATTTGCCGGTTTGCTCGGCCCACGTCACGCCGTACATCAGCGCCGCAATCGAAAGCCCCAGCACCACAAAGCCCATGTGGTTGACCGAGGAGTAGGCCACCAGGCGCTTGAAGTCGTTTTGCCCCCAAGCGGCCATTGCCCCCAGCACAATGCCGAGCATCGCCAGGATGCCGAGGATGTCGGCCAGGTTGAAGCTCAGCGGCGCGATAGGGATGCGCTCCACAATCCACACGTCCGGGAAAAGCGGAATCGCCAGGCGCAAAAAGCCATACGCGCCCAGCTTCAACAACACGCCCGCCAGCAACATCGAGCCGGCGGTCGGCGCTTCGGTGTGCGCGTCCGGCAGCCAGGTATGGAAAGGCCAAGCCGGAATTTTGATCAGGAAGGCGATGGCAAAGCCAAGCAGGGCGTAGTATTTGACGACCTGAATATCCAGCCCCAAGATAGCGCGCTCATAGCGCGGCCAGCGGCGCAACATCTCCGGAATGTCAAAGCTGCCCACCGTGTAGCCGATAAGCTGCGTCGCCAGCAACAACCCCAGCGAACCGGCCATCGTGTAGAGGAAAAACTTGTTGGCCGCGTAGCGCCGATTTTCCCCGCCCCAGAGATAGATCAGGAAGTACATCGGCACCAGCCCGATCTCCCAAAAGACGAAGAAAACCATCATATCCAGCGCCACAAAAACGCCCAACATGCCGGTTTCCAAGAAGAGGAAAAGCGCCATGTGCTGCTGTACGCGCTCGTCCACCTCAAACGAGATCAAGATCGCCAGCGGCACAAGCAGCCCCGTTAACAAGATCATCGTGGCGCTCAGCCCGTCTACGCCCACGTGCCAAGTGGCGTTCAGTTGCGGAAACCATTCTGCCCGCGCCTCAAACGCCCACTCACCGGCGGCGGGTGGGTTGGCCCGCACGCTATAGAACACGCCGACGGCGATTACGAACACCACCAAGCTGACCCCCAGCGCGATCCAGCGCGCCGCCCGCACCTGGTTACGCGGCAGGAAGAAGACCACCGCCGCGCCCAACAGGGGCAGGAAGGTCAGCGTGGTGAGAATGTCAAGCGAAAACACGTTGCTCATCGTTACCTATGCTTCTCCTTCTCACTGGTGACCGCTGCGCAAACCCCGCAAGGCCGCGCGCGGCCACTCAACGCCCCTCGGTGCACCCTAGCGCACCTGGATCAAGAACAACGTCCCCAGCGCCAACAAAGCCAGCGTCACAAAAAGCAGATATTGCTGGATACGTCCGGTTTGGATTTGGCGGAACCAGCCCGCAAAGCTGCCGATCCCCTCAACGGTGGTATCCACAAAGCCGTCAATCACCACCGTGTTAAAGCGCTTGAAGGCCTCGCCCAACCAGATAGCGGCCTCGGCAATAGATTCCAGCGAAGCGTCTATCGTGTCGCGGTCAATGCCCTCGACAACGATCTTTTCCGCCGCGCGTTCCAGCGGGCGCACGATGTAGTTGCGATAGAGGATGTCAATGTAGAGCCGATTTTGCAGCATCTTCCAGATGCCCGGGCCGAGCGCGGCTTCGGTTGGGTCGGTCTGGCCGGCGGCAAGCGGCTTGCGCCCATACAGCCACCAACCAAGCCCCAGCCCGCCCAACGCCACGATCATGCTGACGAGCATCGGCGTGAAGTCAAAGGGAACAACTTCCGGATGCTCTAACAACGTCGGGGCCAGGAAGTCGTGCAGCGGGTTTTTGCCCACGATGTCCTTGTGGATGCCGATCCACCCTCCGGTAATGGCGAAGAACGAAAGCACCATCAGCGGGATTTCCATCAGCATCGCCGAGCGATTGGTGACGGGGTCGGCATGTTCCTGTTCGAGCTTGTCCTCGCCGCTGAAAGGCTGCTTGTTCCACCACTTCACCCAGCGATCTCGCAGCCAGCCCGGGCCAGCGTATTGCGCGGCTGGGGTGCGCGGTTTGCCCCAAAAGGCCAAAAACCACATCCGCGCGGTGTAAAAGGCGGTCAGCAACGCGCCCAAAAGCAACATGATCAGCACAAAGAGCGGGTAGGGGTCGTTCCACAGCCCGCCATGCCACGCTTCGGCGATGATCTCGTCTTTGGACCAAAAGCCCGCCGTCACCAACGGGAAACCCGCCAGCGAAAGCCCGCCAATCGCCATCGTGATCGCGGTGATCGGGATGCGGTGCAACAGCCCGCCCATGCGGTTCACGTCGTTGGGGGGCGCGCAATAGTCCATCACCAGGCCGTCCGGCTCTTCGTGATGCTCGTGGGGGTGTCCGTGTTCGGCGGCGTGATGTTCGCCGTGTTCCATCGCGTGGATCACCGAGCCGGAGGCCATAAACAACAGCGCCTTGAAAAAGGCGTGGTTCACCAGGTGAAAGGCCGCCGCCACCCACGCGCCGATGCCCAGCGCCGCCACCATATAACCAAGCTGGCTGATGGTGGAATAGGCCAAGATGCGCTTAATATCGCTTTGGCCCACCGCGAGCACCGCCGCACCGAGCGCCGTCACCGAGCCGACGATGCCCATATAGTACATGGCGGTGTTGTATTCAAAGTGGTGGAAGTTTGCCCCCGCGCTCAAAAGCGGGAACATGCGCACGATCATATACACACCCGCCGAAACCATCGTCGCGGCGTGGATCATGGCGCTGACGGGCGTGGGGCCTTCCATCGCGTCCGGCAACCACACATGCAACGGGAACTGCGAGCTTTTGCCCACCGTGCCCGTGATCAACAGCACGCTGATCAGCGTGGCGGCGCTCGTGCCCCAAATGACCGACTGGGCGTTCACCAGGAACTTGAGCATCTCTTCGTTGCGCAGAATGTCTTGGAAGCTCAGCGTAAAGCCCGGGCCGTCTTCCATGCGTCCGGTCATAATGAAGAGATAGCCGATGCCCACCAGCATCAGCACGTCGGCCACGCGCGTGGTCATAAAGGCTTTGACGCCCGCTTCCATCGCGCTTTTCTTGTGAAACCAAAAGCCGATCAGGGAGTATGAGCAAAAGCCCATCACCTCCCAACCGATGAAGAGCATCAAAAGGTTGTCGGCCACCACCAGCGTCAGCATCGCGCCCACAAAAAGCGAAAGATATGCAAAGAAGCGCGCCTCATGCGGATCGCCGTGCATATAGCCCGCCGAGTAAATAAAGATCAACAGCGAGGCCAACGGCACCATCAGCAGCATATACGCTGTGAGCGGGTCAACTTGCACGCCCATCCGAAAGGTGTTCGCTCCCAAGTGTAGCCAGTCAATCGCGCTGCCGTAAACGTGCTCGCCGAGCGTTTCGTCGGCCAGCCAAACGGCCTTGGCGAAAAGGATCATGCTGAGCACCCAGGAGATGCCGATGCCGGCAATGGCGACTACCTGACTGGCGACCACGTTCCGGATCGTGCCGAGCACGATGATCACAAAGCTCAGCAACGGGAAGAACAGGATCAGCCAGGGGAGATAGTCGGCACTGAACCAATTTACATTCATAAGCCAATTGTCCTATAGGTATAGGCCACCCCAAAACGGGTTCTTGCGTGAAAGCCCACTCCACGCAGCAAGCGCGGGGCGCTCACCACTTCAACAAGTTTACGTCGTCGGCGATCACCGAGCGTTTGCGGCGATAGATGCCGATGATCAGCGCCAAACCGACCGCCGCCTCCGCTGCGGCCACAGCGAACACAAAAGCGGCGAACGCTTGCCCGCTGAGCTTGGTGGGCGTCTGGTAGCGCCAGAAGGCGACCAGGTTAACGTTCACCGCGTTGAGCATCAACTCGATGCCCATCAGGATCGCAATGGCGTTGCGACGGGAAAGCACACCGAACATGCCGATCACGAAAAGCCCCGCCGCCACCACCAAATACATCCACAGTGGAATCATCGCTACGCCCCCTGTCCGGACTCGTGCGGCGCGTCTTCGTCGTCGCGCGCGGTCGGGCTGACCAGCAGCGCCGCGCCGATCAATGCGCCCATCAACAGCACAGAAGCCAGCTCAAAGGGCAGCATATATTGCTGCGGGTCAACCAGCGCCTCGCCCAAGTCGCTCACGCTGCTGGCCGGCACATCGGCGGGGCTGTTCTGCGTGAAGTTCGCCCCCCAGGTGCCGGAGATACCCAAGTCGTCTACCACAGGGGTCAGCACAGAAAACAGCAGCAGGAAGAAAACCACCGCCAACGCCAGATTGACCGCCCATTGAGCGTTGTAGATACGCGGCAGACGGGTGACGCTCGGCGTGAGCATCACCGCCAAGATGATCAGCACGGCAATTGCGCCGATATAGACCACCACTTGGAAGCCGGCCAAAAACGGCGCGGCCAACAAGACAAAAAAGCCCGCCACGCCGAAAAGCGCCAACATCAGATACAGCGCGGCGTGGAACAAGTTGCGCGTGGTGACAACCAACAGCGCGCTGCCCAAAGTGAGCACACTCAAGAGCAAAAAGACGATTGCTTCAGCCGTAATATCCAACGCAGCCCCTCCTAGTCCCCTGCAGCGGCGGTCGCTTCGGCAGGCTCTGCGACAACGGCCCGCCGTGCCTCGATGTGCTCGCGGTCACGCCGTGCCCACTCGCGCAGCCACCAGGCCACGCCCGCGAACATGACCACATTCGCCAGGAAGAGCACCAGCGTTGGCCCCAGCGCGTCCGCAAAGCTGTTGATCTGGTCGGTGTCGGGCATCAGCTTCCAGAGGAAGGCCACCACCAGCAAATTGATCAGGCTGAGCGGCACAAGGAACTTCCAGTTGAAGTTCAGCAAATGGTCAATGCGCACACGCGGTAAGGTCATGCGCACCCAGATCAGCACGAAGTAGACAAAAACGCTCTTGAGCAACAAGTAGACAAAGCCCAGCGGGATAATTTTTTCGGCCAATGGGCCTTGCCAGCCGCCCAAGAAAAGTAGCGCCGTCAGCACGCTGAGCGTGAAGGCGTGCAAAAATTCGCCCACATAGAACATGCCGAACTTCATGCCCGAATACTCGATATGAAAACCGGCCACGATCTCGGATTCGGCTTCCAGCAAGTCAAACGGGCCGCGCCCGTTTTCCGCCTGGCCGGAAATGAGAAAGATGAGCACGGTCATCGGCACGGCGAAAAGATAGGCGATATGCTGGGATTTGACGATCGCTTGCACGCTCAACGAACCGGCCAGCATCACCGGCACGAGCAGCGAGATCACCATCGGCACTTCGTAGCTGATGAGCTGGGCCACCGCGCGGAAAGCCGAGATGAGCGCGTATTTGTTGTTGCTGCTCCAACCGGCCATGATCACCGCGACCGTGCCCAACGAGCCGACCGCGACCAGATAGAGCACCCCGACGTTCAAGTCCGCGCCGACCCAAGCCGCCGTAAAGGGGATAACCGCCCAGATAAGCATGACGGAAAGCGTGGAGAGGATCGGGGCGAGGTTGTACGGCCAACGATCCACGTGGCGGTTCATAATATCCTCTTTGAGGATGATCTTCACGGCGTCGGCGATCGATTGCAACAGCCCGAAGGGGCCGACACGGTTGGGGCCGACACGGTCTTGGAAGCGGGCGGCCACTTTGCGCTCGATCCAGATGCCGAGCAATGTCCAGAGCAGCCCAAAAGCGCCCACCACCGCCACGCCGAGCGCCTTTGCCACCAAGACCGCCAGCTCGTAAGAAAGCCCAATATCTTGCAGAAAACCTGTCATGCGACTCTCCGCAAACATCCATTCAAGACGCAGCGCACGTTTGGCTGCCTCAGCACACAGCAACCGGTCGGAGAAAGCGATTTCGCCGACCGGCTCACATTACGACCATTCCAACGCGCCTTTGCGCCAAGTGTAAACCAGCGCTACGACAAGCAGGAGCACAAAGATCACCATCTCAAAGAGGGCGAAAAGCCCCAGCTTGTTATAGGCCAGCGCCCAGGGGAACATGAAAACCAGCTCCACATCAAAGACCAAAAACACCAGCGCGAAGATGTAATATTCCGCGCGGAACTGTTTCCAGGCCAGCCCTACCGGCTCAGCGCCGCACTCGTAGGCGTCCTGTTTGATGGGGGTCGGGCGCTTGGGGGCCAACCACTTGCTGAGCGCAATAGGCACGACCAGCAACACCGGCCCCAGAAGGAAAAACAATCCGACAAAAACCCATTCGTTCAAAATCATAAGCTATTCACCCTCCAGGTGCGTCTGGACGGTACATCCCCATAGTTCAACCGAACTAGCGGAAACAGTCGGCTAGTATAGCAAGCTCAAAGACCAGCGGCAATCTGCCGACCGTGCCGCGACAAACACGGGCATCATTCTAGCACACGCGCAAAGGAATACCAACCTGAAATTAATCCGCGCAAAGCGAGAAGTAGCGAGCGCGCCGATCTCCCCCTAAAATAGTTGCGTGCAAAACTATTTAGGCAACACCTTTTGAGCATCACTCGGTCTTGAGCACAATTCGGAGAGATAAGCTATGACTTCAACACTGGGCACACCAGAAAACCCGCTCCGCGTGGCGATCATCGGGGCGGGGCCGTCCGCGTTTTATGCGGCGGAACACTTGCTGAAGCAATTGGGCGACGGCGTCAAGGTGGATATGTTCGAGCACCTGCCCACGCCGTTCGGCTTGGTGCGTGGCGGGGTGGCGCCGGACCACGCCAAAATTAAATCGGTGACGCGCGTTTATGACCGTATCGCGTCCAACCCCAACTATCGCTTTTTTGGCAACGTGACTTACGGCAAAGATATTTCGCATGACGACCTGCAAAAGCATTATCACGCCGTGATCTATGCGGTGGGCGCACAAGCCGACCGCAAGCTCGGCATCCCGGGCGAAGATTTGCCCGGCAACCACCCCGCCACCGAGTTCGTCGCTTGGTACAACGGCCACCCGGACTATCGGCATCTGGAGTTCGACCTTTCCCAAGAGCGCGTCGCGGTGATCGGCATCGGCAACGTGGCGATGGACGTGGCGCGCATCTTGGCCCGCACCGACGAAGAGCTGCGCGCCACCGACATCGCCGACCACGCGCTAGAAGCGCTGGCAAACAGCCAAGTGAAGGAAATTTACTTGCTGGGGCGACGCGGGCCGGTCCAAGCGAAGTTCACACCCAAAGAGCTTAAGGAAATGGGCGAGTTGGCCGCCGCCGATTTGATCGTTGACCCGCGCGATCTCGAACTCGACCCCCACAGCCAAGAATATTTGGAAACCGCCAACGACCGCGACGCCCAACGCAACTACGAGCTGCTGCAAGAGTTCGCCCAACGCCCGCCCAGCGGCAAGCCGAAGAAAATTTACCTACGTTTCCTCACCTCACCGGTAGAAGTGCTGGGCACGGAGCGCGTCGAGGGGTCGACGGTGGTTCGCAACGAGCTTTACAAACGCGACGACGGCTCGATCCGCCCCCGCCCCACCGATGAGTATGAAACGCTGCCCGTCGGCCTGGTCTTCCGCTCCATCGGCTATCGTGGTGTGCCGCTGCCGGAAGTGCCCTTCGACGACTGGTACGCCGTGATCCCCAACGAAAAGGGGCGCGTGACCCAAGACGGCCAACAGGTGATCGGTGAGTACGCGGTCGGCTGGATCAAGCGCGGCCCAACAGGCGTCATCGGCACGAACAAGCCCTGCGCCCAAGAAAGCGTCAATATGCTGTTGGAAGATATGCAGGCGGGCAAAGTGCTCGCACCGGAAAATCCCGATCCGGCGGCAGTTGAGGCGCTCTTACGCGAGCGAGGCGTGCGCTATGTCACCTACGACGATTGGCGCATTCTCGACCAGCTCGAAGTGGAGCGCGGAAAAGCCGTCGGGCGTCCGCGCGTCAAGTTCACCAGCATTGAAGAGATGCTCGCCGCGCTGGACGCGCACAAAGCCTAACCCAACGCGGAGCAGCGAAAAAGTCGGCGGGCGCTCAGTCGATCTCGCGCAACAGGCGCACCGGTAGACGGGTGCCCGCCGGCACTTCTTTTGTGCCTTCGGGGATGATCAGCAGACCGTCCGCCTCCACCATAGAATACAGCACGGCGGAGCTTTGCGTGCCGGTGGAATAGGCGACCCACTCCTCGCCCACACGCTCCAACAGCACGCGCATATAAGTACGCCGCCCATCCGAGCGCATATCCTCACCCACCCGCGCGCTCACCGTCGGCGGAGTGATCTCCAGCCCTTGCATTTTCGCCAGCACGGGGCGCACGAAAACCTCAAACGTGACCATGGCCGAAACGGGGTTGCCCGGCAGCCCGAAGAAAAGCGCGTCCCCCACGTGTCCGAAGGCCAGCGGACGCCCGGGGCGCATGTTGACGCGCCATAGCTCGACCGCGCCCAACTCGTTAACCACCGTGCGCACCACATCGCGCGTGCCCATCGAAACGCCGCCGATGGTCAGCACCACGTCCGGCGCGTAAGCCAGGGCCTCGTGAAAGCGCGCGCGCACCTCCGCGAGCGTGTCGCGCGCTACAGGTAAGCGCAGCGGCTCACCGTCACACTGCCGCACCAACCCCTCCAGGATATAGCTGTTGGTATCCCGCACTTTGCCCGGGGTGAGCGGCTCGTGCATGTCGATCAACTCGTCACCGGTGGCGATGATGGCGACGCGCGGCTGACGGCGCACCATCACCTCGGCCTCCCCCAACGCGATCAGCAAGCCGATCTCTTGGGGACGCAAGCGCACAGGTGGCATCAACAATAGTCGCCCTGCCTGAATGCTCTCGCCTTTCGGGCGCACGTTTTCGCCGCTCTGCACCGCGCGGTACACCGCGACACGTGCGGGGAGTGATGGATTTTCGGCGGCGTTCCAGTGATCGTCCGTGTACTCCACCGGCACGACCGCGTCTGCTCCCTGCGGAAGCGGCGCGCCGGTCATAATGCGCGCGGCCTGCCCCACGCCGACCGTGCATTGCGGCGCAACGCCTGCCGGCACGTCCGCGATCACGTCAAGAACGACGGGGGCATCCGTCGCAGCCTGCGCCACATCTGCCGCGCGCACAGCGTAGCCGTCCATGCTAGAGGTGGACGCGGGGGGAATATCTTCACGAGCGATGATCTCACCTGCCAAAATACGTCCCAACGCCTGAGGGGTTGGGACGTATTCGGTATCCAAAGAAGCCGTTTGGGACAAAATATGAGCCTGCACCATGTCTACAGGCAGCAGGTTGTGCAAGGTCAAGAGTGCACGCCTCCTCAGGAACGACGGCGATTAGCGACAGGTGGCGTCCGGCTTGACGCCGAGGTCGAAGGTCTCGGAAATAACGGGGATGTCGTCCCACCAGCATTTGGCGTCAATGATGATGCCGCCGATGACCGAAGTCACAATGCACAACACCAAAAAACAGCCGCACCCCAACACCAACCAGCGCCCCGGCCCTGCGTTCTCATACGATCCTTCCGGATATTCGTACTCGTCGTAAATCGAAGGCGGCTGCGCGGTATAGGCTTGTTGCCCGGGCGCCAACCCCGCCGCCGACGGCGGGTAACCGCCCTGGGGGGGGACACTGGGTTGTGCGGGCGGTGTATAGCCGCTAACGGGCGCCGCAGGGGGATATTCGGCGGGCGCTCCGCCGCCCAAAACGGCAGCCTGCCCGGGGGCTTCTAACCCCACACCGGCAGCGGCGCTCTCATAGGCCAACGTCACCGTTTCGCCCAGCCCCACCATATCGCCGGGCTGGAGAGGGCGCGCGCCAGTCAGGCGCTGGCCGTTGACAAACGTCCCATTCGTGGAGCCGAGGTCTTCGACCGTATACCCGCCACCACCTTGTGTCAGTCGGCAATGATGCCGACTCACCTCAGGATCGTTAATCACAATATCGTTGGTAATATCACGACCGAGCGTAACCACGCCCTTTGTCAGCTCATAAATTTGGTTGGGCTGTGGGCCGCGTCGCACAATCAAGCGGAAGCTGCTGCCCTGCATGGATCATGCCTCCTCGCGCGCAGGAAGTGGCGGAAATACACAACCTCGGACGGTTCGGAGTATACGGTCATTGTTTGCGGCTGTCAACTCGCCCACAAACCGTCTCCGGATGTCAAAAAACGCCACTGTCCGGCGTGGCGTTTTGAAGAGCACACTCAGGCAACGCGCTTACGTGAAGTCCTTAAGCTGGCGAGAGCGGCGCGGGTGGCGCAAACGGCGCAACGCTTTTCCCTCGATCTGGCGGATGCGTTCGCGCGTCAAGCCGAATTTATGCCCCACTTCTTCCAGCGTATAGCTGCGCCCGTTTTGCAACCCGAAGCGCAAGCGCAAAATACGCGCTTCACGGGCCGTGAGGGTGCTGAGCACTTCTTCCACCTTTTCGCGCAGCAAATTTTGGTACGCGCTTTGGGTGGGCGTGGGCGTGGTCTCGTCTTCGATGAAGCTGCCCAGCTCGCTATCCTCTTCCTCGCCGACCGGGTGCTCCAAGCTCATCGGACGCCAGCTCACGCGCAACATCCACTGCACTTTGCGCGGCTCTAAGTCCATGCGCGCCGCGATCTCTTCGGGCGTTGGCTTGCGCCCGTTCTCTTGTTCCAGCTCGCGCGCGGTTTTGTAGAGCTTGCGGATACGGTCGGACATGTGCACCGGCACGCGGATCGTGCGCCCCTGGTCGGCGATGGCGCGGGTGATGGTCTGGCGAATCCACCAAGTGGCGTAGGTGCTGAAGCGATAGCCGCGCGTGTAGTCGAATTTCTCCACCGCTTTCATCAAGCCCAAATTGCCCTCTTGGATGAGGTCCAAAAAATGCACGCCGCGCCCCATATACTTTTTGGCGATGCTGACCACCAAGCGCGTGTTGGCCTTGATCAAGTGGTCGCGGGCTTCTTTGCCGTCCTCGATGGCAGCTTCCAGCTCGCGGCGGCGCTCTTCGTCCACCGCGTCACCGAGCATAGCAAGCTCGGCGCGGGCCATGTTGCCCGCTTCCAGCCGTTTGGCAAGCGCCACTTCTTCCTCGGTGGTCAAAAGCGGCACGCGCGCCATTTCTTTAAGATATAACCCGACGGTGTCGTCGGAAGCCACGCCGCTTAGGTCGAACGTCTCGTCTTCTCCTTCGACGATTTCGTCCAGTTTCTCCACATCCGGCCCCTCGGCACGCTCGCCAAAAATTTCCACGCCCATCGCGTGCAAATAGGCAAAAACGCTTTCCAAAAGCGGCGAGGCTTCGTCTGCGTCCGGCAAAATATCCAAAATGTCGTCGGTGGTCAAAAAGCCCTGGCTGTCGGCGCGTTCCAACAAAGCATTTGCCAATGCCGGTTTAAGTTGCGGGTTGTCTTGGTGTTCCGTGTTCCGCTGCGCTCTCAACACTAGTCCCCCTTCCACGTTGTGACGCGAGCTATGTTCCTCATGCGCCCGACTTCCCACCCGGCGCGTCCCCGACGCATGGGGGTTAACGCGATCGCTCGCTCACTCTTCCGAACGGTCTTCCAAATGTAACTGCGCCAAAATGGCAAAACGTGGGTCGATTTCCTCGGTCTGACAGTGGCAGTGGCCCTCGTTCAAGTTCTGACCACATTGCGGGCACAATCCGGCACAATCCGGACGACATAGAGCACTCATCGGCAACGCCAGGATCGCTTCTTCGCGCAACAGCGGGGCCAAGTCCAAATTACCCGCTTCGTCTACTGCGTAGGGCGTGTCGTCGTGCGGTGGAATGGAGAACAGCTCTTCAAGGAGCAGATGCACGGGGTAATAAAAAGGCGTCAAACAACGCACGCACTCGGTGAGCACGTGCGTTTCCAAGTGGCCTTGCACCAAAATCCCACGTGAGTTACGGCTCAGCCGCAAGTCGCCGCGCAGAAAGTCCAGCGTGACGTCTTCGGCCAGACGCACACGCGGCAGATCGATCTCCGCGACGCGATAGTACCCCACCCCTTGCGCCAGCAGGAATCCGACGTTGATCCGCAACACGCGCGCATGAACAAAATGTTGAGCCTCTGACTTAGTCACAACAGATGATTTCCTCAACCGTCGGGGCAAAAACAAGTCGCTGGCGCCTCAAAAAGCGAACCCCTGAGGCATTCTTGGTTTTCTTTCGGCCTCAGTGACATAATTATAATGATTTGCGTCATTGTGTGTCAAGCAGGGGGACTAACGTTTTATATGAAAAAGCTGAAAACAAGGGGAATTTTAGTACAAAAGTACGGTGAAAATGCGCACCCAAAGCGCCTAAACCGGGCTGTAGAAACTCTCCACCGACTGTGCAAAAACGCCGAGGTCGGCTCTTCATCTGTGCGGTGAAGACTGGTACACTGAAACCACGCAGATTGAAGTATCGCACACACAAAACACGACAAATCAACATGGCGAACCACACCCAAACAATTGTTGTCAAGCTGGGCACAAGCACCCTCACCGACGGCACGGGGCGGCTTTCCCGTCCGCGCATGGTCGACCTCATCCGCCAGATCGTGGCGCTCCAGGCCGAAGGCTATCGCATGGTGCTGGTTTCTTCCGGCGCAGTGGTAGCCGGACGTGAACTGCTCGGCAAGCCGGCTTTGCCCAATCATCTGCCCGCCAAACAAATGCTCAGCGCGGTGGGGCAAAGCTATCTGATGCAGGTCTACGGCACGCTCTTCGGCCTCTACGACGCCCATATCGGCCAAGTGCTGTTGACCCACAGCGACATTTCCCACCGCACACGCTACCTCAACGCGCGCGACACGCTCCATACGCTGCTGGACTACGGCATCGTGCCGGTTGTGAACGAAAACGACACGGTGGCCGTTGATGAGATCAAGGTGGGGGACAACGACACACTTTCGGCCCAAATCGCGGTGCTGCTGAGCGCCTCGCTGCTGATCATCCTCACCGACCAAAACGGCCTTTATGACCGCGACCCGCGCCTCGCCCCCGAAGCGCACCTGATCGAGCGCGTGGACGTGATCGACGAGCACATCCACGCACTGGGCGGGGGAAGCGTTTCCGGGCTGGGCGTGGGCGGCATGGCGACCAAAATCCAGGCCGCGCAGCTCGCCACACGCAGCGGGACGCGCGTGGTCATCGCCAACGGCAAAACGCCGGACGTGTTGCTGCGCATCATGCGCGGAGAGGCGCTCGGCACAACGTTTATGCCCACGCTGGGACATATCGAAAGCCGCAAGCGCTGGTTGCTCACCGAGCGCCCCGCCGGAACATTGATCGTGGACGCGGGCGCGGCGCGCGTGTTGCGCGCAGAAGGGGCGAGCTTGCTTCCGGTCGGCGTGCGCCGCGTGGCGGGGAAGTTTGAGCGGGGCGCGGTCGTTTCCGTGATCGCGGAAGATGAGCGCCCCATCGCTCAAGGGCTGGTAAACTATAGCAGCGCGGAGCTGGAACGGCTGCAAGGCCACCGCTCCAAAGAGATTGTGGATATACTCGGTTACACGTATGGCGAGGAAGCGATCCACCGCGACAACTTGGTATTGGTATGAGCATTGAGGCAGGAGAGAAAGCCCATGACCGTTGACATGCAAGCTCTTGGCCGTCGAGCCAAAGAGGCCGGAGTTGCGCTGCGCCGCTTTGACAGCGCGGCCAAAAACAACACCTTGCACGCCATCGCCGACGCGCTGGCGGCCCACAGCGCGGACATCCTAGAAGCCAACGCCGCCGACGTGCACGATGGGCGCGAAGCCGGTCTCAGCGAAGCGTTGCTGGACCGACTGAACTTGGCCGCACGGCTGGACGGTGTGATCGCGGACGTGCGCCACGTGGCCGAGCTGCCCGATCCGGTGGGCGAAGAGTTCGACATCCGCACCTTGCCGAACGGCCTCCGAGTGCGCCGCCGCCGTGTGCCGATCGGCGTTCTGGGCGTGATCTACGAAGCGCGCCCCAACGTGACGGTGGACGTGGCTTCCTTGGCGCTCAAGACCGGCAACGCGGTAATCCTGCGCGGCGGCTCGGAAACGTTGCGCAGCAACATCGCGCTGGTCAAAACCATTCGCTCCGCGCTGGAGGCGGTGGGCTTCCCTGCGGACGCGGTGCAGCTCATCCCCGACCAAGATCGGCGCTATGTGCGCGAGTTATTGCGGCTGAGCGACTATGTGGACATGATCATCCCGCGTGGGGGGAACGCGCTGCACACCTTTTGCCGCGAAAATAGCACCATCCCCGTCATCACCGGCGGGATCGGCATCTGTCATCTTTACGTGGACGAGACGGCGGACTTGGACGCGGCGCTGAACGTGATCCAAAACGCGAAGGTGCAACGCCCCTCGGTCTGCAACGCGCTGGATACGCTGTTGGTGCAACAAAGCATCGCCGAGACGTTCATCCCGCGCGTGGTGGAGCGCCTGGCGCAAGACGGCGTGCAATTCCGGGTGGACAAAACGGCACAAGCCGTGTTGCCCGCAGCCGACTACATCCAGCCCGCCGCTGAGGGCGATTGGGACACCGAGTGGCTTTCGTTGACGTTGGGGATTCGCGTGGTGCCGGACTTAGAGGCC
>JALSSH010000115.1 GCA_026984385.1 Ardenticatenia bacterium
GATGGGCGTCTTACCGCACGCCTTCGCCCAAAGCGGCACCGCAACCGTCGTCATCGTTGGTCCGATTGAGGCTACCAGCGACGTTTCGCTGACCGTCAACGGCTTGACCGTAGATATTTCCCAAGCGCAAATTGACGCCAACTTGACCCTGGCGCTCGACGAGATCGTGCAGATCGAGGGCGCGCTCCAAACGGATGGCTCGATCCTGGCCGACAGCGTCAGCGTGCCGCTGAGCGATCTGCTCCCGGGCGAGGTGGAAGTGATCGGTTTGCTCACCAGCCTGGACACGACCACCGCTGTTGTGGACGGCATCGTCTTCGATATCACCGCCGCGACGGTTGACGCGGCAGCCTTGCCGGGCGCGATGGTGCGCGTTTTTGCCACGCCGGACCTGACCACCAATATCTGGGTGGCGCGTGAGCTTTCGCCGGTCGGCGCGCAAGACGCCTCCGCCGAGATGGGCGCGGGTTCTCCGGGCATGGGCGAAGGTTTCCGCATCGTGGGCACGCTGGACGCGATCGGCGACGCTTATATCGTCGTTTCCGGGCTGACGCTGGAGACGACCAACGCCGAGTTCGACGGGATGCCGTTGGTCGGCGCGCTGGTGTCGGTCAAGGTGCGCGTGGTGGATGGCGCGTTGGTGGCTGTGAAAGTGGAAGCGAACGGCGACGCCGCCGAGCACCTGGGCGAGATGGAACGGGAAGGCGAACAGTATCAGGAACAAGCCCAATCTCAAGAGCAGGAACACGCAGGCCAGATGCAGGGCCAGGGCCAGGCGACGAGCGAACAGTGCCGCTTTGAGGTCAAGGTCAGCTCGGCCAATCTGCGTGGCGGCCCGGGCACCGGCTACGACGCCATCGGCTTCGCGCTGGGCGGTGAAGAGTACGCGGTGACCGCCGTAGACGCGAGCGGCGGTTGGGCGCAAGTGCAAACGCCGATGGGCACGGCCTGGGTAGCGCTCAGCGTGGGCGAACTGGGCGACTGCGGCGCGCTGCCGATCTCTGATGCGCCCTACATGGGCGAGAGCCACGACAACCACGACAACAACGGCCATCAGGGTGACGATCACGGCGAGGGTTACATGGGCGAAAGCGATCACGGGCCTAGCTTCGACGATAGCCCAATGGGTGATGATTACGACAACCCGATGGACGACTTCATGCCCGGCGGTGACGACCACCACGACGACTAATTCTTTCTCCTATCCCCCCGTATCAGCCCCCGACGTGCCACGTGCGCGTCGGGGGTGTTCTCCAAGCGGAGAGGGCACAGGGTACACGCAGAAATGGGCGCAGACTTCGTCCCCGAACACCCGGTAGCAAAGCACACTAGCGCATTGGCAGCTTAAAAGTCATAATCAGCGCGAAGGCTGGGAACAGTCTTTTTGGCAAGGCGTGGGACATCCGCTCAGGGTTTGGACAAGCCAAGATGTGGTTATTGTTGCTATTGACGCTGCCAGAGCTGCCGGAAGAAGACCATTTGCTCACCCGCGCCCGCAAAGGGGATCGGCGGGCGGTGGCGACGATTTATGAAACGTACTTTGAGCCGATTTACCAATTTGTGCGCTGGCGCGTAGACGACCCGCAAGAAGCGGAGGACGTCACCAGCGAAGTTTTTGTCAAGTTTTTGGGCGCGCTGCAAAGCCCAAACGCGCCCCGCCAAAGTTTGCGCGGTTGGCTTTTTCGGGTGGCGCGCAATGTGCTTTACGACCGTCACCGTTACGCCCCGCCCACCGCCCCGCTCGACGACTTGATCCCCGCGCCTGCGGACGCGCAGGCCGAGGCCCAAGCCCTGGCCGCGCTGGACGCCGAACACGTGCGCCGCGCTTTGCGCACCTTGCCGACGGATCAACAAGAGGTCTTGGTGTTGCGCTTTGGGCAGATGTTCAGCTTGCAAGAAACCGCCGAAAGCATGGGGCGCAGTGTCAGCGCCATCAAATCTTTGCAATTTCGCGCCGTCAACGCGCTACGACGGGCGCTCGGCACGAGCGTTTCGGATGAGGCCAGATGAGGTAACGGGCCATGCACGAGCCGGATATGATTACCGCATTTAACGATTGCGTGGAGCGCGTCTTGGCCGGAGAGACGGTCGAACGCTGCTTGCAAGATTACCCCACGCTGGCCGCCGTGTTGCGCCCGATGTTGGAAACGATGCTGAGCGTGCGACGGAGCGCGCCGCCCGTTCCACTGGCGGCCAAGGCGCGCGTTGGCGCGCGTGTGATGCAACAAGCCGACCACCTCGGCTATGTGCAGCGGGCACGACGCCCCGCTTTGCCGCGTCTGACTTGGGCGGCAGCGGTGTTGGCGCTGGTGCTTTTCGCCGGCGCGTTGAGCTTGTGGTTGCGCCGCGAGCCGCAAAACGCCGCCGCGCCCAGCCCGAGCGTCGGCGTAACGGCGATCGCCACCGGCACGGTCGGCATCACGCCCCCACCGACAGCTACCGCCTCGCTCACCGCAACCTTTACCCTTACGCCCAGCGCGACGGCCTCCCCCAGTTCCACACCGTCCCCCACCGTCACGCCAACCAGCAGCCCGACTGCCGAGCCGTGCGAGTTCGTGATCACGGTGGCTTCGGCCAATTTGCGCAGCGGCCCGGGCACCGGCTATCCGGTTGTGGGAACGGCAAGCCAGGGCGAGCGCTTCCGCGTTTTGGCGCGGCACATCAGCGGCGCATGGTACGAAGTAGTGCGCCCCGAGCCGCCCACGCAAGTTTGGGTGGCGGCGGTGGTGGGCCAGCTTGAGGGCGCGTGCGACGAGCTGCCCGTTTCCGACCTGTCGCTGCTTTCCGGTGGGGGCGGCGGAACAGGCGGGACGGGCGGCGCAAATGGTGCGTTCGGCGGCTCGGGCGGCTCACACGGCGGCGACTCGTGGATGCTCACATCCACGCCGCACATGGGCGACGATGGAATGCCCGATGACGACATGTTCGACGACGATATGTTTGATGACGGAGAACATGACGGTGACGGGCACATGCCCGACCACTGAGCGCACGGCTCGCTAAGCGTTGTCCTCGCCGTCGGAGCTTGTGTCCGCGTCGGCAGGCGGCAGCTCCACGCCTGTGAAGCGGTTGCGTAGCCCGAGCAACTTTTTCATCAACTTTTGGCGCGCGTTGGGCTGCTTGACGTACTCCAAGCCCACCTCAAAGGTGGACATAGCCTTCATCACCTGGCCGCTGCGCAGTTGCAAGTCTGCGATGGCGAGCACGGTTTGGCCGTAATTTTCCTCGTCCCCCAGCTCAGAAAAGATCGCCGAGGCCTCGCGGTAGAGCGTCAAGGCCTGTTCGGTGTTGCCCTGCTTGGCGTAAACGCGCGCCATGTTGCCCAGGGTTTGGGCCAAACGCTCTTGGTCGTTCATTTGCGCAAAGACCGCGCGCGCCATGTTCATCTGCTCCAGCGCCTCGTCGTAACGTTCCAGCGCGTGCAACGCCAGCCCCAAGTTGACTTGCATTTCGGCGACCCTATCCGCCGCGCCGTCGTCTTCGTATTGTGTGGCGGCCTGGCGGAAAAGTTCGGCGGCTTGCTCATATTCCCCTTGACGGAAGAGCGCAACGCCGCGTTCTTTCAGTTCATCGGCTGTGGACATCGGGACTTGCCTCCTTAAATTTCCGGACGTGGATCGCGCTTTGGCGGCGCGGGGATGCCAAGAAGCGCAGCACCCCTAAGTATACGGTCAAGAACACGATCAGCGCATAGCCAGCGCCCGCCAGCGCGTCGATGACGTAGTGATGCCCCAAATAGACGGTGGCGAAGATGACCAGCATGGGCAAAAACACAATCGGCCAGGCGCGCTTGCCCCAAGTGTGCAGCGTCACCAGCGCAATAAAGGTGGGATAACCGGCGTGCAGCGAGGGCATCGCCGCGACGGGGTTGGCGCTGCGAGCGACGCGGTCGGCGTCGAGGATGAAGTGCGTCAAGTACACCGGTTGGTCGGTCAAATAGCCGGAGCGGGTGGCCCACCAGGGCGGCGCGGCGGGGAAGAGGACATAGGTAAAGAAGGTGGCATACGAAAGCACCACCAAGCCCCACATATACGGCCAAAACGCGCTTTGCCGATAGACCCACAACGCCACCGCCAACACCAAC
>JALSSH010000116.1 GCA_026984385.1 Ardenticatenia bacterium
CGCCACGTTGACCTTGCAGCCGCTGTTGGCGGCGCTGGGCTATGTGGTGCTGTTGGGAGCGGCGTGGCTACTTGGCTACTCAACGGAGCTGCGCGCGTTGCTGGCGTTGGCCGCCGTGAGCTTGTTGGTGGACGCGCTGGGCAACATGTGCCACAACCAGTTGTTGGCCCAGGAGCGCATGGTCATCCCCTCGCTGATCGCGGTGGGGCATGTCGCCGCGTTGCTAACGCTGGGTGGAGCAGCCTTGCTACTCGGCTGGGGGTTGTGGGGGCTTTACGCGGCGACCATCGCGGCAGGGCTTGGGCGCGCAGCGGTATACTGGGCGGCGTTGGGGCGCACGGGCGTTCGTCCGACCTTGCCCGCAGACCGTGCCCTGATGCGCGCTTTGTTGCGGGACGGCTGGCCGATTGCGCTCAACGCTTTTTTGTTCTTGGCCTATCAACACACCGACAAGCTGCTCACCACAGCCGTCTTGGGCGCTGAGGGCACGGGACAGCTTATGGCGGGTTTTGTGATCGTCTTCGGCGTGATCGAGCTGTTGAGTACAACTGTGCTTGTGGCCGTTTTTCCGATGATGTCGCGCATGTGGGGCGAAGGGCAGCGGCGGCTTTTCCAAGTGTTGATGGAAAAACTGGCTTTCTTTAACTTGTTGTTTAGCGTGCCGATTGCTATTTTCACTTCGCTGTTGGCCGTCCCGCTTTCCGCGTTGCTTTTTGGCGCGGGCTTCACCAAAACCGCCTCCGTGTTAGAAGTGTTGATCTGGTATACGGTGGTGACGATGGTGAACAACGTCTTTGCCCAAGCGCTGCTGATCCAAAATCGCCAGCGCCGTTTGCTGATGATCCGCGCGAGCGGGTTAGCGCTCAACGTGGCGTTGCTTCTGGCGCTGTTGCCGTTGCTGGACGTGCAAGGCGCGGCGGTTGCCACGCTGCTCGCCGAGTTGATGATCATGGTTACGCTGGTGCGCTCGTTCATTTTCCCTGCGGACTGGTGGGCACGGGTGCGCAACCATCTTTGGCGCTTAGCGTGGGTTGCGCTGGCGACGGCGGCGGCGGTCTGGGCACTGCGGGGTGTGCATCCATTGCTGGCGGCAACGGTTGGCGTACCGTTGTATCTCGTGTTGGTGCTGAGCAGTGGCGCGTTGGCCGCCGACGATTGGGACTTGCTCTACCGCATGACAACCGCGATGCCCGGAGGGGCTTGGGTGCGGCGTTGGTGGAGACGGGAGATGACGGCATGAGAATCCTTTTTGTGGCCTCGCTCCACCATCCCCAAGAGCTGGAAAAAGCCCGCCGTGCCGTCTCGGGCGGCCCCGATCCGCTTTTCCCGCCCTCGCAGGGCCATTACTTTTGGGTGCGGGCGTTGCGTGCCCAAGGGCATGAGTGCGCGGTTTTCTGGCGCTCGGCCAGTGCGCTCCCCTGGGCCAGGCCGCGCCAGTTGCGCATGTCTCAGCGGGTGACGTTGGGCCGCGCGTTGAGCGCGCTGGCGGCGCGTTTCCCTCGCGCCAACCCGGACTTTCGGCTGCGCAATCGGCGCTTGTTGCGCTTTGCGGAACGCTTCGCGCCGGATGTGATCATCTTGCCCGGGGACAACCGCGTCATCCTGCCGCAAACGTTGGCACAGCTCAAAGCACGGCACAACGCCGCGTTGATCTACGCTTGCGGCACGTCGCCGATAGTCTTTTCTCAGCCCATCGAGCGCGCCGCAGCGCCCCTTTATGACCTGGCGATCGCCAATGACCTTTACCACGCCATGCAGTGGCGCGAACTGGGCACGCCGCGCGTGGAAGTGTTGCCACTCTCGGCGGTTGATCCGCACTTCCATCGCCCCTACACGTTGACAGAAGAGGAGCGTCACGCTTATGCGTGCGAGATCGGCGTGGTGGGAACGCTCGTGCCCAGCCGTCTTTATAGCGAGCGCGTGACCGCGTTGGAGGCATTGCGTGATTTTGACCTGGGCATCTGGAGCGTGCACGACGTGCCGCCCTCGCTCAAACCGTACTATCGCGGCGCAGCCCTGGGCGAAAAGATGTTGCGCATCACCGGCGCGGCCAAGATCGTGGTCAATGTGCACGGAAACTTCATGCGCTGGGGGGGCAATATGCGGCTCTTTGAGGTGTGCGGCGTAGGTGCATTCCAGATCGCCGACGATCTGCCCGGGGTGCACGAGTGGTTCACGGTGGGGGAGCACTTGGTCACCTTCCGCGATCCGCTCCATCTGCGCGAGCTGGTGGCGCACTATCTGGCGCACGACGGAGAACGCGCCCGTATCGCCGAAGCCGGACGCGCACACGTGCACGCGCGCCACACCTACGCCCAACGCATGGCGCGCTTGATGAACTGGGCCGAGGATATTCGCAACCAACGGAAGAGGTAGACATGACTGCAGAAAAACACACCCAGCCACAGCAAGGCGATCTTTACGAAAGCACCCGCACGGCCTGGGAAGAAATTTGGCAAACGGCCAACGTCGAGACCGAGTTAGCGCTCTTTGAGGAAAAACGCGCGCGCCAGGTGCTGACGACGTACAGCGCCTACCTGCCCAAAGACGGCTTGATCTTGGAGGCGGGGTGCGGCTTGGGCGCGGCGATGATCAAGCTCCAAGAAATGGGCTTCCGCGTGATCGGTTTGGACTACGCAGAAAATGCACTCCGTGCCGCGCACGCCTACGCTCCAACATTATCTTTGCAAGTGGGCGATGTGCACGCGCTGCCCTACGCGAGCGGCTCGTTGCAGGGGTATTTGTCCTTCGGCGTTTTGGAGCACTTCGAGCACGGCGTGGGGCCGGCCTTGCGCGAAGCTCACCGCGTTCTGGGGGAAGGGGGCGTGCTGGTGTTGACCATTCCCTATCCCAACGTGGTGCACCGCGCCATCCAGCTTAAACGGCGCTTGTTGCGCCAACCTCCGTTAACCGACGAGGACTTTTACGAAAGCACCTATACCCAACACCAGCTCATTGCAGAGCTGGAAAAAGCTGGTTTTGAGTTGCTTTTGGTGCAACCCACCGGTCACAGCTTTACGCTTTGGGGGCTGGGGTGGCCTTTTCGCGCGCGCGGTTACTATCGGGTGACGCGCTTGGCGGACACGCTCGGCGCGTTGCTAGAAAAGATCGCGCCCTGGGCCTTCAACTTCAATACGATGCTGATTGCACGCAAGGCGCGTTCGGTGTAAACGAACAAAGGCGGCCTAGTTGGCTTCTTCGGCCTTTTTGACCTCGATGCCTGCCTCTTTTAACACGCGGATCACACTGGTAAGCAGCTCGGCGGGACCGAAGGGCTTGGTAATGTAATCGTCCACCTTGGCAATCTGGAGCGCCAGCATCTTATCCACGCTCTGGGCTTTGGCGGTGACGACGATCACCGGAATATGGCGCGTGGCTTCGTTGTCCCGCATCTGTTGATAGACTTCCCAACCGTCCATATCCGGCATCATCAGATCGAGCAGCACCAGATCGGGGAGCGTCTTGCGGATGGTCTCCAGCCCCTCACGCCCCCCATTGGCGCCGATCACGTCGTACCCCTGGCGCGCCAAAATGAGCCGAATGAGGTCGATCATTTCCGGATCGTCTTCCACACAAACAACGGTGATCTTCTTCTCGGTTTCGGTCATTATCCCACACTCCAACCGCTTATTTTATCCTGCCCAAAATTCCTGCACCTCCAATAATGTACCCACACCGTGCCCATTCTGCTTGTTGCCCTTGAGGTTAGTCTACCACAAAAAATTATTGCAGAAAGCACCCCTGCGATTAAATTCGCGCATCTGAGAAGTGCTTATTCACTGCCTATTGCTGCCATTGCTCTTTAGCTTGCATACGCTGAGAGTGGCCTATCGGTAGCGCCCTGAGAGGTGTTGTTGGTCCAGTGTGGCCTGTGAAAGCATGAGGGCGACGACCTCGCATCACATGAACGGTCGCCCGGTCCGCAAAACGTGGACTTTTCCGAGCGCGTGCCTAGGCTGCGAGCAGCGTTGGGCCGCTGCCCCGTCTCTAACGCCACTTGGACGGGAGATTCCCCTCAGAACTCGGAGGTCAAAAATTCCCCCAATGCCGCCGAGGTGAGTTCTGGCCGCTCCAACATC
>JALSSH010000117.1 GCA_026984385.1 Ardenticatenia bacterium
CGTGGGCACGCTCAAGCGCCCCAATTACGGCAAGTCCTCGACCTACTTGGGCAGCATGGTAGCCATGCTCGGCGCGAATAACATCGCGGACGGCGAAAAAGACGCCGGCCCCTTCCCGGGCTATGCTCAGCTCAGCATGGAAACCATCCTGGATGCCGATCCGGATATTATCTTGACCGTGACGCGCGGCTCGGATACGCCGATGCCGGAAAGTATGCGCGATGATCCGATGTGGTCGGCGCTCACGGCGGTGCAAGAAGGGCGCGTCTACGAGCTGGACAATCGTCTCTTTGTCGAATCGCCCGGGCCGCGCTTCGTGGAAGCCTTCGCCCAGTTGTATGAGCTATTCTACGGCGAGGACACGGAGTGAGCAGCCAAACCCAACCAAATCCGACCCCCCTTTCCCCCCTCAACACGCCGAGCCGGGCCACAAAACGTCGCCTGGCTCGGCGCACTGTGATCGTGGTGTTGGCGGTGGCGCTGTTGGCGACGGCTTTGGTCGTGGCGCTGGGCAGCGGCTCGCAATCCATCCCCTATAAAACCGTGCTCCAAGCGCTGCTAGACCGCGAGAGCGTCAAAAAATCCGTGCAAATCATCGTGCACGAGGTGCGCTTGCCGCGCGCGATGGTCGGCGCGCTGGTGGGGATGAACCTGGCTATCTCCGGCGTGATGTTGCAAGGCGTGGTGCGCTCCCCGCTCGGCGACCCGTACATCCTAGGCGTTTCGGCGGGCGCGGGACTGGCTGCCGCTTTCGTGACGCTGCGGATGCCGGAGGCGCCGCCCCAAGTTGCGCCGAGCGCCGCTTTTGTCGGGGCGCTGGCGGGCGCGCTGATCGTGTACGCCATCGCTTGGGACGGCTCCGGCGTGACCACAACCCGCTTGGCGTTGGCAGGCGTGGCGCTCACCACCATGATCGGCGCGCTGACCACCACCGTCGTCGTGATGAGCGTGCAAGGCGGCGCGCAAATTTTCTTCCAATGGCTGGTCGGCGGCCTGTATACGGTCGGCTGGCCGGAATATCACCTGGTCGCGCCCTATGCGCTGTTGGGCTTTGTGCTGGCGATGGCCCTGGCACGCAGTGCCAACGTGTTGGCGCTCGGCGACGAGGTGGCCCAAGGCTTGGGGCTGAACGTGGAGCGCACCCGCTTTCTGATGAGCGCGGTCGCTGCGCTGTTGGCCGGCAGCGCGGTGGCGGTGGCCGGCCTGATCGCGTTCGTCGGGCTGCTTGTGCCCTTTATCGCGCGGCGCTTGGTCGGCTCGGACTTCCGCATCCTGATCCCCGTTAGCGGGCTGCTGGGCGCGGCGCTGCTGCTCTGGGCGGATACTGCCGCACGGGTCGGGCTGCCGAACCTGCTCGGCGCGCAAAGCGTCGAGTTCCCCGTCGGCATCCTGACCGCAGCGGTTGGCGGGCCACTCTTTTTGTGGCTGGTGCGCGCACGGCGCGCGCAATGGTAGCGTGCGAGGAGGCGCGACGATGACCATTCTTTCCGCCGATCATGTCCGGCTGGGCTATCGGCGCGGCGCGGCAGTGGTGCAAGACCTGGTGCTGGAGATCGCCCAGGGCGAAATCGTGACCTTGATCGGGCCGAACGGCTCGGGCAAAAGTACCATCCTGCGCGCGCTGGCGCGGCTGATGAAACCCCAAGGCGGCGCGGTTTACCTGGACGGCAAGGCGATCCACCGCCTGCCCACCCGCCAAGTCGCCCAAAAGCTCGCCGTTTTGCCCCAATCTCCCAGCGCGCCGGAGGATTTGACCGTGCGCGATTTGGTGCGGCGCGGACGCTTTGCCCGTCAAGCGTGGTGGCGCGCCGCCAGCCGCAACGACCGCCAAGCGGTGGACTGGGCGCTGCACGTCACCGGCCTAGAGCCGCTCCAAGAGCGCATGTTGAGCACGCTTTCCGGCGGCGAACGTCAACGCGCTTGGATCGCGCTCGCGCTGGCCCAAGAGCCGCGCGTGCTGCTGCTGGACGAGCCGACGACCTTTTTGGATATCAGCCACCAACTCGAAGTGATGGCGCTGTTGCAAACGCTCAACGCGGAAAACGGCCTGAGTATCGTCATGGTGCTACACGACTTGAACCAAGCCGCCCGCTTCAGCCACCGTCTGGTGGCGCTGCGCGACGGCGCGATCCACGCGCTGGGCAAGCCCGCTGACGTGCTCACCGAGGCGGTTTTGCGCGAGGTGTTCCGTGTGGAAGGCGTCATCGCCCACGACCCGCACACCCAAACCCCGATCTTCACCCCGCTGCGCGCGGTGCGCGGCAATGGGCACGGCTCGCCCTAATGCGGCGAGCGCGGTAGCTTTTCGCTGGCCGCGCTCGCTGTGCAGAAGGGCATTTCGAGAGGTAAAGGCGTTGCGCTAGGAAGTGGCGTGGCCGTTTTGCTTGCGTGAAAAGAAATACACGCCGCCCAACACCAACACCACCAACACCAAGATCGGCACGAGCAGTTTGACCAGTGCCGCCACCAACCCGGCCACGATCAGCAGCAAAATCAGGAAGACGATCAGCTTGAGCATCTGCTTGGCCGAAGGGAGATTGTCGAAAAAGTCGTTCATGGCTCGCTCCTTTACGTTCCCCGCCGACGTGTTCCCGTTGGCGGCACGTGTTCGATGCTATCACTGATCATTACGCGAACTTGTGCGCAAAGTTGCGGAGCGAGCTTAGTTTTTTTGTGACTTCGCGGCAGCGCCACGCGCATAAAAGGCGCGCGCCGGTGCGCGGTTGATGTACCAAAGCACATACAGCGGCACGATCACCAGCGCGGGGAACTGGCAGCGTAAAAAGTTCCGTAGCACTTCTTGCGCCTGCCCGTCAAAGATCGGGTCCACTTGATCACGCCAAGCCTCTATGATGCGGTAGAGGTTCGCCACCGTGACCAAAATCAAAAGCGCCATCAACACGCGCCGTATCCAGGGCGGCTTGCCTCGCCAGGCCAACGCGCATACCCCCAACATCACCACGCCCAAAGCCCCCTCAAGCCAATTCCAGGCGCTGATATCCACCCCACCTAAAATATACGCCTCGGAGGTGGTCATGTTCAGCCGCCACAGGAAGTAGACTTCCATCAGCGGCAACAGGCCGTAAAGCGTGGCTGTGGCGATCAGGGCCAAAGTCAACCCCAACGGACGACGTGGGTTGGGAGCGGTGGCTTTCACGAGGGGTCATCCTTTTTCTGGGGCGCAGAAGGCGCGGTGGCTTGGCCTTGCGGTGGCTGGTAGACGTAGTAACCGGTGGGCGTTTTGATCGGTTGGGCCGTCGAGCCGCCGGAGGTGGCCACAGGTTCTGGCGGCCAGGGCACGGCGAACTCCGGCTCCGGCGGGCGCAAAAACACCGAGAGCACCACAAACATAAACCCGATCCCCACCAACAACGAGGCTTGGAACAAGATCGGCCAGGTGAAAGCGCCGATCAGCAGCTCGGCCATGCGTTGCCCGACCACCTCCGCGATCAGCGCGCCGCCGGTGGCAAAACCGCTCGCCAAGCGTTGCTCATAGCCCAGAGTCGGCACAATGAACGGCAACAGATAGAGCGGTGTCAGCGCCAATAGCCCGCCGAGGATGCACAGCCAGCCCGTCCAGCGAAAAAACGCCTTGGCCGAGCGGATCAACACGATCACCAGCAGTGAGAGCAACGCCAGCGGAATAAGCAACGCCAACGGAAGCAGCTTCCGCCAGAGCTTGACGCTGGCCCGAAACTTGTTCAGCTCGCGGGGAGAAAAGGGGTCGCCCTCCAGCGGCTCGCCTTCGGCTTGGGCCATTTCCTGCGCGGCGACGCGCATCTCCTCGATCACGTCCAGTTGCGGCGGGATGCCCTGCGCTGCGGCCAAGCGCGCCTCGTTGAGCAAGCGGTGCAGCTCGCGGATCAGCGCTTCGGAGTTCGGGCGACAGTATGGGAACGGGGTTTGTGCATCTCCGGCTACGTAGCGCTCAAAGGCGGCTTGTTCCTCCGCAGAACACGCAGGCAGCGCCGCCGTCATACGCAAAACCGCGTCCGCTCCGGAGGGGCTTTCCATCTGGCGTCGCACGGCGTCCGTGTGGAAAACGATCTCCAACGGCGCATCGTC
>JALSSH010000118.1 GCA_026984385.1 Ardenticatenia bacterium
ACGCCTCCTCCAGTGCTGTAATCCCGATATTTTTTGCCACAAGGCGACGATGCTCCAGTCACGAGAGCCGAAAAGCCCTCGTCCTATGTTTTTACAGAGGCTCTGAATCATTAGTCGTTAAAGCAGAGGCAAGGGGGGCGCGCCTCCCGAAAAAACAATCCTCTCCTTACTTTTTATTCTAAGGGGTGTTGGGTCTGGAGCGGCTTTTTTCTGTCTGCGTTGAAGGGAGAAACGCCGAATGGTTGCGAGTCCGAATTATTTTTCTTGACGAGGGCGAAGGTCAAATTGGTGCATTTTTCGGGGGAAGCAACTCTTGACAGTGAGGGGGCGAGGCGCTACTATAGGCGCGTGTTCGGGGCGTGGCGCAGTTTGGCTAGCGCGCTTGCATGGGGTGCAAGAGGCCCCCGGTTCAAATCCGGGCGCCCCGACTGTTTTTACCTTCAATTTGCCACGCTTTAGAATCCCATACCCTCAGACCGCCTGCGGATAAATTCACTTTCGGGGCGTTTTTTGTTCCCCAAGTGGGGGCAAAACCTCAGCGGCGGCGTGACGTTGCGCTTGCTGACAGCGTCGCCGTAGCTGCGCTGGCATTGCGCGCGCTTCCCGCCCTGTTATTGCAATCCAAGCGCTTCGGGGTTTAACGTTTTGATTGCCCGCGCAGGCACACCACCCACCACCGTATACGGCGGCACGTCTTCGGTCACGACTGCACCCGCCGCCACGACGCTACAACGCCCAATGCGCACACCGGCGAGCACCGTTGCGCCCGCCCCGATGTATGCCCCGCTTTCCACCACCACTTCCGCGACTGTCGTCGGATAAGCGCGTTCGCGCAGCGGCGTGTAGCCTACGTCTTGATGCGTGAAAATTTGTGCGCGCGCGGCCACTGTGCAGCGATCTTCTAACGTGATAGGGCCGGTGAGGTCGAGCAGAACGCCCGGGCCGATATGACACCAGTCCCCTACCTGTAACTTGCCGCGCGGCTGATACGCCCCGTGCAGTATCAACCGCCCGTGAAAGTCTATGCCCTCGCCGATCCGTGCGCCGAATGCGCGTAACACCTCCAACGCCAGCCAGGGCGGGCATTGTGCGACGGCGTGCTCCAGCGCCCAAGCGCCCCAGACAAACACACGCCACCGCAGCCACAACACATACACGGGCGCCCACCCTTTGCGTAGCGCTACCCGTACCCCACCGGCCAAGAGTTTTCCGAAATGCATTGGGACATGACTCACAATGAGCGCTGCTCACCGCGCAACCGTTGCGCTAGGTCCATCGCGCGACGTGTGGGGACAACCAGCGCCCGTAAAATCTCCGCCGCCGCGCGCCCGTAATATTTGCGGGCGTATGTGATCAGATCGTCGAAATAGGCTTGCGAAGCCAGCCGCTGCACTTGTTGGACGCTGGCGTGTTCTTCGTGCTGCAAGGTGACCTCGGCCAAGAAGTGTATGTCTCGCCCCGTCCGCAAAATGCGCAAGCATAAGTCGTCTTCGGTGAAGTAGAGCTTAAAAGCCGTGTCGAACCCGTCAAGCTGTTGCAACAAAGCCCGTGAGGCCATCAGTCCGGAATCCGGTATCACCTCGACCGCGCGCGTGCTCAGCCGATCCCAATCCGTGTACCACATGCGCGCTTGCCGACGGTTGCGCCAGGGGAAGAGTAACGCACCCAGGAACGTATAGCCGAGCAGCAAATCCAGGTAGCGCGGCGCGCGTGAGCAGTTCCGAATGGTTTGCCCGGTAGGGAACACTTGCCGACAGGCGACCGCGCCCACCTGGGGATGTGTTCGCAGATAGGCGATCAGGGTCGGCAACGTGTCGGAATGGATGACCGTATCCGGGTTGAGGATGAAGACAAATTCGCCCGTTGCCGCGGCCAGCCCTAAATTGTTCCCGCCGGTAAACCATGTGTTATAGCCGGGCACGATCAATTGCACTTCGGGGAACTCGGCGCGCACCATTTCGGCGCTGCCGTCCCGCGAACCGTTGTCTACGACAATGACCTCAACGTCCAAATCGCCGTGCTCAGCCCGAATTGAAGCTAGGCAACGGCGCAAAGGCTCGCGGGTGTTGAAGTTGACGATGACAATAGAAAGCTCAGGCATGATAGTTGTGGATGGTCTCTATGATATAGGCCACTTCGTCGTCGGTTAGCCCGGGGAAAAGGGGCAGGGTCAAGAGCCGTTTCCATTCGCGTTCGGTGACCGGCAACGGTGTTGCGTAGCGGCGGTACATCGTATATAGGTGGTTGGGAATATAGTGCATACCGGTAGCGATGCCATGATCGCGTAGCCAGGCGGCCAGCCTTTCGCGCTCGTCAAGCCGCACAACGTAGTTATGCCGCGCCGAAACGACATCGTCACGCACAACGGGGAGCTGTAACCAGGGGAGATCGCCCAGCCCTTCGTCATACATGGCCGCGATCTGGCGTCGGCGCGCGTTGGTTTGCGGCAAACGTTCCAGTTGCACCAGCCCTATCGCGGCGTTGATGTCGTTGGTGTGATATTTATAGCCCAGTTCCTCTACGTCATATTGCCAACTGTATTGGCTGGTGTCTTTGCCCGCGCTGCGCACCCATGTATCCTTGTTAATGCCTACCCAGCGCAAACGGCGCAACCGTGCGGCCCAATCCTCGTTTTGCAACGTGATCATGCCGCCATCTCCGGTGGCTAAGTTTTTGACCGGATGAAACGAAAAACACGTCAGCGGTGAGATGCTGCCGATAGGTTTTCCGTGATAGCTGGCCCCTGCGGCGTGTGCTGCGTCTTCGATGACGGTCAGGTTGTGCGCTTTGGCGAGTGCGTGGATGGCGTCCAGGTCGGCGGGGTGTCCGCCGTAATGCACGACCAGAATCGCACGGGTTCGCGGGGTCATTTTGCGCGCAATGTCTTCGGGGTCAATGTTGAGCGTTTCCGGCTCGATATCTGCAAAAACGGGCGTGGCGTTGTTGTAAAGAATAGCGTGATTGGTGGAAACAAAGGTGAGGGCAGGGCTGATCACCTCGCCGCCTTCCACACCCACGACCTTGAGCGCCAGGTGCAAGGCCGCTGTAGCTGAATTGACCGCAACGGCCAGCGGCGCTTGGACGAATTCGGCGAAGCGTCGCTCGAACTCGGCAGTTTTTGGCCCTTGTCCCCACCAACCGGAGCGGATCACTTCGGCGACGGCTTGGATTTCGGCTTCATCATGGTAAGGGCGAAAAACGGGGATGGAGCGCATGGTGTCAGATGGCATTTTTACCCCTATTCAACGATAGCGCGTCTGGATTTTAGGGCGAGTTGACGTTTTGTCAAACTGCGCCAGCAGGGGCAATCGTATCAGAACTCGGCCCGATCGCCAACGGTTGGGCAGCGGCTTTTCCTTTGAGAAGACGACAAATCGCCGTTGTTGGCCCGCAGATCAACTTCGGGGTAAAGGATTTGAATACCCTTTACCCCGAGAGATGACGATCTGTGCCGTTTACACGCTGTGATGAGCGATATAGGTTGCGTCTTTAGCGGATTTTTTCACCCGACACATTGGATGTGTGCCGTGATGACGCAACTGCTGTTCACAACAAACGAGATCGGGTTGGCGTTCCCGCTTGTGCCACAACCCGACCAGTGGTCCAACCAACACCCCCCGTTGGGGTGAGCGCGGGCGTTAACGGTAGTCCCTTGCAAGTAATTCCCAACGGCCTGCGTTCCGCCGCCTTGCGCTTCGGAAGTGTGGCGCGGTGTACGGGAGCTGATGAGAATGGGCAGCGCGATAAGAAGTACAATCGCCAGCCGAAGTCCGTGTAAACTTTTGCGTTTCATGGTCTTCTCCTCAGGGGCGACTGACGATACTTATAATGCGCCATAACAAAAACTCAATTAAAAACTGATAAATTCGGCGTAAAAAATCCTTTTGCAGCTTGTTTTAGGGGAAGAATATTTTTATTGTAGCAGTCTTTTTTAAGTTTGCGGGGAGAACATAGCGCCGCGTGCCGCGTGTATTTTTTTTCGTCCAAAACGCCCAAGTTTCCCGCCTCCGAACGTGCTATAATGTCCTGGCGTCGTGTTTTCACGGCGCGTCTTTT
>JALSSH010000119.1 GCA_026984385.1 Ardenticatenia bacterium
CCGCGCGTGGAAGAGCTTTTTGAGGCTCGCCGCAAGCCCAAGGGTGAAGCCGTCGTGGTAGACATCAGCGGCACGTTGCGCCTGATGCGCAAAGGCGACGTGCGCATCGCCCGCGTGATCAATAGCGAAGTGCACAGCGAAACCCACGACATCCCCTTCGGTTGGCAGGTGCTGGTGGAAGATGGGAAAACGGTCAAAGAGGGCCAAGTGCTCGCCGAAGCACCGGAAGGCGAAGAACAGATCGTCGCCGGACTGGCCGGCGAGGTCTACATCGAAGGCCATCAGCTCTATGTCCGCGCCGAAGTGGAAGACGTGCGCGACTACGAGATTCCACAATCTGCGCGTTTGCTGGACGATGTTTACGACGGGATGGAAGTACGCGCCGGTCAACAACTAACCGAAGGCTCGCTGAACCCGCACCGTATCCTGCGCATTTTGGGGCGTGACGCTTGCCAGCACTATTTGCTCGGCGAGGTGCAGAAAGTCTATCGCAACCAGGGTGTGAACATCGCGGACAAGCACTTCGAGATCGTGATCCGCAAGATGCTCAGCAAAGTGCAGATCACGCGCACAGGGGATAGCGAATGGCTGCCCGGGGATTTGGTGGATCGGCTGGTCTTCCTGGAGCGCAACGAGCGCTTGATCGAAGAGGGCAAAGAACCCGCCGCCGCCGTACCGGTGTTGTTGGGCGTGACCAAAGCCGCGCTCACAACGGATAGCTTCCTTTCGGCGGCCAGCTTCCAGCACACGATCAAAGTGTTGGCCGGTGCAGCCATCGAAGGTAAAAAAGACCACCTCTACGGGCTGAAGGAAAACGTGATCATCGGCAAGCTGATTCCGGCAGGCACGGGTTTTTACACCTATCGCCGCAAAATTGCCGCGATCAACGATGAGGAGCTAGAACAGCAAACCGTCCTGACACCGGATGAAGAGGTCGAGGCAGAACTCGACGTGCTCGACGAGGACGTGACGGCGGTCGTCGGCACGCTGGTACAGCCGGAAACCAACGCGGACGAGGACGAAGTCGCGGCGGCGTTGGCGGGCGACGAGGAAGCCGAAGACGACGAGGAACTTTTGCTGGACGAAAAAGAAGACGACCTGATCGGCGGCACGCTAGAAGACCCGGACTCGCTGGAGTCGGTCGCAGAAGACGAGGACGCGCTCGACACAGACGAATAGAGCAGCGCACCAAACGCAAAGAACAACGAGCGGGCGTCTGCGGGCGTCCGCTCGTTTGCTTTAGCGCGTTCGCGGCCAGGCGCGCCGCGCGCCCACCCGCACTATCAACGGGCGCGCGGCGCGCCTTTCCCTGCGCGTGTTCGCGGAGCTAGAAGGCCCGTCCCGCGCTCAAGCCAATAAACAAAAACGCCAAGCCGGAGGCCGTTTGGAGCAAGATATTTCCACCGGCGAGCAACCATTGTGCTTCTCGCACAAAGCCGCCCGTATCAAAGATGAACGTGGAAAACGTGGTGAAAGCGCCCATAAAACCGCCCAGCACCACCAAGCGCGTCTCGGTGTCAATGACCAGCCGCTCATCGGCCAAAGTCCACACCAGCCCGAAAAGGAAACAGCCCACGATGTTGACGATGATCGTGCCCCAGGGCAAGTTGCCGCCAGCCAGCCGCCCGATGAGGTCGCTCAGCCCGTAGCGGGCCAGCGTGCCCAGCGCTCCGGCCAAGCCGATGAGTAGCATCCGTTGTGCCATCCTTGTTGCTCCTTGTGATGGAGTAAGAAAAGCAAAAACCCACTGGCTCAGTGGGTGTTTTGCACCGCGCGGGGAAGTATACAGGCGTGCAGGGGAAGCCGTCAAGCGTGCGGGGGGCTTTTTTGTGCGCTTTGCCCCAACAGATTAACCGGCCCCATCCTCTGCGGAAGGCAACTCGGGGACGGCGAGGCGCGGCTCTAGCTTCACCACGCGCGCGACCACCTCTCCTTTGCGCGTCAATGAGATCATGTAGTCCCCTTTGGCGTTGCGCTTGACTTGCGGGGCGCGCCCGAGCCGCATCGCTTTGGCCTTGCCGCGACTGCTCACCAGCACAATCGTTTCGTCCACGTGCCCGACCAGCCCCGCCGCCAAGCCCAGCGCGTCCGAAGGCAATTTCATCGTGATCACGCCCTGGCCGCCGCGTCCTTGCACCGGATACTCGCTAACCGGCGTGCTCTTGGCGACGCCCGTCTCGGTGCAGACCCAGACATTGGCCGTCTCGTCCGCCACACCTGCGCCCACCACATGATCCCGTTGCCCCAACAGCTTGACCGCGCGCATACCGCCCGCGCCCAAACCCGTCGGGCGAACCTTGCTCACAGGGAAACGGATCGCTTGGGCCTGGAAAGTGATCACGATCAGCTGATCGTCGTCCTGCACATAGCCGACCCAGATCAAACGGTCGTCCGGCTCCAAGTCTATGAACTTGAAGGGATGCGCGCTCATGCCGGGCAGGTCACTTAGGCGCAAGCGCTTCACTTCGCCCAACTCCGTGATCGCGGCCAAGTAGCCCTCCTCCAACTGCGGCGGCAAGCTCAGCACCCACGAGGGCGTATCCTCGGCGCGAAGCGCGCTCGCGGCAGTGTAGGGTTGCCCCTGCTGCGGATCGGCGGTCTGCGGCAACGTCTTGACCGGCACGGTGGCCGCGTATCCTTCCGCCGTGAAAAGATAGAGCGTGTGTGTGGTGTTGCTCGCCAACATCGCCAGCGGCGGGTCTTTGACTTCGGCAGTGATGCGGGGGGGGGCGTCCTCATAAGTGCGGCTGAGCAGCCCGCTTTCCGTGATCGTCACCCAAGTGTCCTCGTTCGGGCCGAGGAAATCCGCCGCCTTTACGTCGCCCGCCGTGTCCGCGATGATCACGGTGCGGCGCGGGTCGGCGTATTGTTCGCGGATGTGCATCAGCTCGCGCGCCACTTCCACGCGCATCATCTGCGGGCTTTCCAACAGCCGCTCCAACATCTTGATCAACTTGCGCTTTTCTTTGTACTCGTCCTCGATCTTGCGCCGTTCCAGCGCGGCCAAACGCCGCAATTGCATTTGCAAAATCGCCTGCGCTTGCGCGTCGGAAAGTTTGAAGGCTTTGCGCAAATTGTTATGCGCGCTTTCGCTGGTGCGCGAACGGCGGATGATGGCGATGACTTCGTCGAGGTTGTCCAACGCCACCAACAGCCCTTCCAGGATGTGCGCACGTTCGCGGGCGCGCGCCAAATCGTGCTCGCTGCGGCGGCGCACCACTTCCAGCCGATGGTCGAGATAGACCTTGAGCGCCTGCTTGAGGCTCAGGCGGCGCGGCTCACCATCCACCAGCGCTAACATGATGACGCTGAAGGTCGTTTCCAGCGGCGTATATTTGAACAACCCCGAAAGCACATCGAGCGGGTCGGCGGTGCGCATCACGTCAATGGTAATGCGCAAGCCGTTGCGATCGGACTCGTCGCGCAAGTTGGAAATGCCCTCGATCTTGCCGTTGCGTGTCAGATCGGCGATGCGCTCGATCAGGCTGGTTTTGTTGGTTTGGTAGGGAATTTCGCTGATGATGATGCGGCTGCGCCCGCGCCCCAAATCTTCGATATGCGCTTTGGCACGCACGCGCAGCTTGCCGTAGCCGGTCGCGTAAGCCGCGCGGAGCTGATCCTCGCCCTTCGCATCCACCGTGTAGACCACGCCGCCGGTGGGGAAGTCCGGCCCTTTGACAAATTCCATCAGCTCCGGCACGCCGATCGCGTCCAGATCGTCCCAATTTTCCAGCATGTAGATCAGCGCGTCCACCACTTCGCCCATGTTGTGCGGCGGGATGCTGGTAGACATGCCCACCGCGATCCCAGAAGCGCCATTCACCAGCAGATTGGGGAAACTAGCAGGCAGCACGCCCGGCTCGCTGAGCGAATCGTCAAAGTTGGTGACAAAGTCCACCGTGTCCTTTTCAATATCGGTGAGCAAGTCCAACCCCAAGGCGGCCATACGCGCTTCGGTGTAGCGCATGGCGGCGGGGGCGTCCCCGTCAATGCTGCCGAAATTGCCCTGCCCGTCTACCAGGGGATAGCGCAGCGAG
>JALSSH010000120.1 GCA_026984385.1 Ardenticatenia bacterium
GCGGCGCGCGTGTTGGAAGACAGCGGCGCGCGGATGTTGCACTATCGCCACGTGGAAAACCCGCTGCTGGAGATCGGGCTGAACTGCGAGGGGCAGATCGAAGTGCTGTTGGAGCGCGTGGACACGCCCACGCTGGCGCTGTTGCGCGGCGAGGACGCTCCGCCCCGCTCGGTGCTGGTGACGCTTTGCGACCTTGCTCACCCCGACGATCCGCGCCCGCAGCATGTGCGCGTCACGCCGCAGGGCGAAACAAGCGGGCCGCTGGCGGCGGACGTGCTCCGCGATGCGTTGGCCGCCTTCGCCGACGACCGCCCTCGCAGCGTGCGCTACGCCGACGGGCGCGTGGCGCTCTTTGAGCCGCGCTTGCCGCCGCCCACGCTGCTTATTTTCGGCGGGGAGGCGGTGGCCGTGCCGCTGGTGCAACTGGCGAAAATCCTCGGCTTCCGCACGGTGGTCAGCGACGCACGCGCCGCCTTCGCCACGCGAGAAAAGCATCCCCACGCCGACGAGGTGATCGCTGCCTGGCCGGATGAGGTGATCGCGCAAGTGGGCACAGACGCGCGCACCTATATCGTCTCGCTGAACCACGAGCCGCGCTTTGAAGACGCGCTGTTGCGGGCGTTGGTGGGGCGTCCGCTCGGCTATTTGGGGATGTTGGGCAAGACGCAACGACAAGCCGAACGAGAAGCACGAGCCACCGCCTCGGGGTTGGACCTGGGCCAACTGCCGCCCATCCATACGCCGATTGGGTTGGACATTGGCGGCAAGTCCGCTGAGGAGATCGCGCTGAGCATTCTGGCGGAAGTGGTCGCGGTGCGCAACGGGCGCACCGGCGGCATGGCGCGTGCGCAAAGGGAGTCCGCTCGCCGAAAGTGAGCGCCCGCCGCTTTGGGCGCGCCGCCCGTGCGCCATTCGGCGCACCACGCGCGGCGAATGCCGCGCGTCAGCCGCGCGCAGCGCGGCTCGGCGGCGCGCCCCTGGGCGGCGGCTTCACCGCCGCCCGCGCGCGGAACGCGCGCAACACCAGCGCCAAGTCGTCAGGTTGGCGCACGTTTTTTTCGGTACACTAGGGCCAACACCGCGTGCAAAGGAGGAAGCGATGCGAACGCTGATGCGTCTTTTCGGAGGGGGAGCGATGGTCGCATTACTCGCGCTGCTGAGCGCTTGCGGCGCGCTGACCGGCAGCAACGACATTGCCGCGCTGGAAACGCAAAACGCCCAGCTCCAGGGCACGATCCAGATGTACGGCACGCCCGCGCTGACCATGGACGCCCTGGCCCAAGCCGCCACCCAGAACGCGATCTCGCGCGTGCAATTGACCGAGTCCGCCGTTGAGCTGCTGGCCGCCCAAGCCACGCTCACCGTGTTGCAACTGGCCGGAGGCGGGGGTATGGCCGCCTTGCCGACCACGCCCACGCCGCCCCCGCCCGCCGTGCCTGCCGACGGGCAATTGCCCTCCCCCGCCCCGCCGCAAAGCCCCGCCGCGCCGCAACAAACGCACTTCACCGACACGGTCGTCGCCACCGGGCGCGATGACCTGGACTGCCCGCTGGGGATCAACACCACGTTTCCGCCCACCGTCGGCGAGCTGCTGGTCAACACGCGCATAGACTATCTGCCCGCCGGCTCACGGATCGCGGCGAAGTGGTACGCCAACGGCGAGCTGTACTTCGACGACGCCAATTGCTGGACCCCGACCCAAACTTACGAGAACATCTGCGCCTACTGCTCGATTGCGCCCAACGGCCCGAACTTTGCGGCGGGCAATTGGACGGTGGAGCTGTATCTCAACGGCCAACTGATGGCCCAAACGCAGTTTTTGATCCAAGAAGCCGAACCCACCGCTCCGCCGCAACAATAGGGTGTATACTCAATCTATAGAGTTTTGCGGCATGTAGTGCGGGAGAAAAAAAGATGAAGGCTTCGTTACGATTGACAACGTTGGGCGTGTTGGTGCTCAGCCTGCTACTTGCGGGCATGGGCGGCGGGCAAGCGCTGGCCCAGGACGGCATGGGCTATCAGGAGTACGCGGTGACCATAGACGGGCTGAGCGGCATTGTGGTTCAGCCCAACACCAAAGAGCCGGCGGTCCCCGCCGTGTTGATGTTGCACGGCTTCGCCAGCCAAAAGGACGAGGTCGGCGATATGTACAAGCGGCTGGCCGCCGAGCTGGGCGCGCGCGGCATCGCCTCGTTGCGCTTTGACTTTCGCGGCTGGGGCGAAAGCGAGGGCCAAATGGTCGAAAGCACGGTCACCGGCCAGGTGGAAGACGCCGCCACCGCCTATAACTACTTGGTCGGGTTGGACTTCGTAGACCCGCAGCACGTAGGCGTGCTGGGCTTTAGCTTGGGCGGCTCGATCGCGGTCTTTTCTGCTGGCGAGCATCCGGACTGGTATCGTTCGATGGCGCTTTGGTCCACCTTCGGGGAGCTGCACGATATTTTCGTGGAGGAGCTGGGGCAAGAAAACTTCGACAAAGCCGCCGCCGAGGGCCAAGTCACCATTGACCTAGGCTGGCGCGAGGTCACGCTCGGCGCGGGCTTCTTTGAAAGCCTGGACGCCTACGACACCGCCGCCGAGTTCGCCAAGTACACGGGCGCCATGCTCAACGTGGCGGGCACGGAAGACGGCTCGTATGAGTGGCAAAGCTGGTTCTTGGAAAACGCGCAAGGCGAACTGCGCGCCGCCTACGCCGTCACCGGCGCGGATCACATTTACGCGGTGCTCAGCGACGATCAAACGTTCGCCGAAAACGTGATCGTCAAAACCGCAGACTGGTTCGTGATGTCGCTGCGATAGCCTCGCACCGCTTCGGAAAAACCCGCCCGGGCAGTTGCTCGGGCGTTTTTCTTACGGCGCGCGTTCGCGGCAAAAAGCAGTGGCGCAACCGCGCCCCCATTCGGTATAGTTAGGGTACAGTTGGTCCGCATCCGGAAACTAAAGCAACCTATGAAACTCTTCATTAGCTATGCCCGTGTAGACCGTCCGCTGTGTGAACAGATCGCCTATGAGCTGCAAAGCGCGCATGAAGTCTGGTACGATGCACGCTTGCACGCGGGCCAAGACTGGTGGGATACCATCGTCGCTCGCCTAGATTGGTGCGACGGCTTCGTCTATTTGCTCTCGCCGGAATCCGTCAGCTCGGAGTATTGCCAACGCGAGTTCGAGTTGGCGCGAGAGGCGGGGAAATTCATCTTCCCCGTGCTGATCCAAGCGCGCACGGAAATTCCCAAAGCGCTGCAGAAGTATCATTACGCCAACCTCAGCGAGGGAATGGAAGAGATCGTCGTACTGCTGAACGCGCTCACGGTGGCCGAACGCAAGTTGCTCCGCCGACCGCGTCGTGAAACGCCCGCCGTGCTCCGTGACGCCGCCCCGCCGGAAGACACCCCGCCCAGCGCCGCGCTGCAAGAAGCCGCCGACGCGATGGCCGCCGAGCAATTCGACAACGCCGTCTTTGTGCTCAAACAGGCGCTGGACAAAGACCCCGGCGAGTGGCTCGGACGGCTCTTGCGGCAGATGTTGCAACAGGCCGAAGCTGAGCTGGAAGCCCAAACCCGCCAACGCGAGATCGAGCGGCGCTATACGATCATCGCGGCGCTGGTGGAGCGCGCCGTCACCCGCAAACTGGGCTGCGAAGAGTTCGCCGCGTTCCACCAGGAGTTCCCCGACTACGATCCGGAAAACTTAGCTGCACGGTGTGCGGAGCGGCGGGCACGGAAACTCTCCCGCGTGACGGAGCTGTTGCCACCACCCTTCGCATGGGTCGAGATACCGGCGGGGCAGGTCACACTGATCACTAAAACAGGCTGGGATGCGAATTATATTCCCAAAGGAGAATCGCGAACTTTCGACATCGCCGCGTTCGCCATCGCCAAATACCCGATCACCAACGCGCAATATGCGCAATTCGTCGAGGCGGGCGGCTATCGCGAGCGGCGCTGGTGGATGGAGGCCGGTTGGAAAAAACGAGAGAAGTCGGGTTGGACGGAGCCGCGTTATTGGCAAGACCCTCAGTGGAACGGCG
>JALSSH010000121.1 GCA_026984385.1 Ardenticatenia bacterium
GCGCAACCACGAGGGCCAATGGCGCGGCCCCACCTATCCGGAGGTGATGGACACGCGCTACGAAAACGGCGTCCGTCGTGACCGCGCCACCGACGCCGAGGAGCTTTACACGACCACCGACTGGGCACGTTTTTGGGCGATTGTAGACCGTTACGGCATTGACTATGTGGTGGTGGGCGGCGCAGAGCGCGCCCTGGCGTCCCACGATGACGCGGAAGCCGTGCGCGGCTTGGAAAAGTTTGCCCAGGTGCTGACGCCGGTTTGCGCTTCCGGCGACGTGGCCGTTTATCGCGTCGCCCCGCAGTGAGGCGGGGGCTTTGCCTCCACGCCCCCAGCAGGGGCGAGCCGCCCCTGCACCCCGCAGCGAAAGCGGGGAACGCTCGGCGTTGGGGCAGGGGAGCGTGTGGAGACGGTCCCGTGCGCTTGAGGGCGCGCCGCGCGCGCCCTCAAGCGAGCGCCCAGGGGCAAGGGGCGTTCCCTGGCGGTGAACGTCTGACGCGCAGGGTATGTTGAGGGCGCTTTGCCTAACGGCGCGGCACGCGCCGTTAGGCGGGGTCAAGGGGCGCAAGCCCCTTGCGGGGGAGTGGGGGCAGCCCCCCACATCACCGCGCGCATGAACGTAACGAAGGAACACATACAGCGAGCAAGGGCCGAGATGACGAGATGACCGTACTCACGCAAAGCATGGCGGGGCAGCCCGCCGACCGTTCAGAACATCGCTTGGGCGTGCGCGTGACGCCGGAGGTGCTGATATATGTGGCGCTGGCGTTGTTGGCGCTGACCTTGCGCTTGACCTTGCTCGGCGCGTCTCCGCTGGACGACGCCGAGGCGCGGCAAGCGTTGGCCGCTTTGCGCGCCGTCAATCCGCAAGCGGCGGGCGAGCTGACCGAAGCGCAAAGTCCGCTGCTTTTTGCGCTCAACGCGCTCACCTTTGCGCTGACCCCGGGCGGCGGGGATTTCGCGGCGCGGTGGCCCTCGGCGTTGGGCGGTGTGTTGCTCATCCTGGCGCCTGTGCTTTGGCGGCGTTATGTGGGCGTGCTGCCCGCCTTGATCATGGCCGCGCTGTTGGCGCTTTCGCCGATTGGGCTGCTGGCTTCGCGCACGCTGAGCGCCACGCCCTGGACCATGACCCTGGCCCTGGTCGTGCCCTGGCTGGCTTTGCGCTTTGTGGAAACGCGGGATGCGCGTTGGGCACTTGCGGCGACGGCGGGCGCGCTGGCGATGGTCTTCCTGACCGAGCCGAGCGGCTTTTTGGCTTTGCAGGCGCTGGCCTTCGGCGTGCTCTTCGCGCTGTTGACCGCCCCGACGGACGAGGCGGAACACGTGCGCGCCGTGCGGCAGACGTTGCGCACCTGGCCCTGGGCGCGCGGGCTGTGGATCGGGGCGCTGGGCGTGCTCGGCGTGGCGACGCTGCTCTATTGGCTGCCCGTCGGCCTGACGGTGGTCGGCAACCTGGCCGAGGGCGCGTTGCGCGGCTTTGCCCAGCGACGCACGGGCGCGCCGATCGCCTTCCCGCTGTGGGTGACGTTGCGCTACGAGGCGGGCTTGGCGCTCTTCGGCCTGATCGGGGCATGGCGTGCCGTCCGTCATGGCGGCTTTTTTGAGCGCGCGCTGGTCGGCTGGCTTTTGGGCGGGCTGCTGTGGGCGGTTGGCTATGCGGGCGCGGACGCCGCTCACGCGCTGTGGCTAACCGTGCCGCTGGCGGCGTTGGTCGCGCTCACCGTCGCGGACTGGATCGCCGAGCGCCCCTCGGTCGCCTGGCACGTGCCGGACTGGGGCGTGCCGCTCCACGCGCTGGTCACGTTCGGGCTATGGCTGGCTGTCGGGCTGAGCCTGGTCTTGCTCGGCAAGCGTTTGTTGCTGGACGTGCCTCAGGGCGTGGCGGACTGGCGCGACTTGGCGCGTGCGCTGGTTGGCGGCGTTTACAATCGCAGCGTGGCCCAGCCCCAAGCCGTGCAGGTCGGCGACGTGACCGTGCAAGATTTTGTGCTGGGCTTTATGCAACTCCGTTTGCTGATCACCGTGCTGGTGACCATGCTCAACGGCGTGCTTTTCTTCCTGATCGGCAGCTTGTGGGGCGCGCGGGCGGCTTGGCGTGGCTTTGCGCTGGGGACTTTGGCCTTTGCGCTCTTTTTTAGCGCGGGTCTGGGCGGACGAGAGGCTTTCGGCACGCCCGCAGGCGATCCGCGCGTCTTTTGGCACGCCGACCCCGTCACCGCCGATCTGCACGAGCTGCGCGAAACGCTGCACACCATGAGCCTACGCGCCACCGGCGACCCGCGCTTGATCGCGGTCACGGCCAACGTGCCGACGGACGGGGCGGCGGCTTGGGCGCTGCGAGATTTCCCGCACGTGCAGTTTGTGGATGGCGTGGGGCCGGAGATTAACACGGAAATTGTGCTCATGCCGGACGTGTTCCCGCGTGTGCGCATGGGCGCGGATTATGTGGGCAAGGATTTGGTCACGCGGCTGGGTTGGGGCACTTCGCAGCTCAGTTGGCGCGACGCGATTTTGTGGTTCTACCAAAACAAGAGCGCTCAAAAGCCCGCGCCCACCGAGCGGCTGATGCTCTGGGTGCGCAAAGACGTTTACGGCGTGGAGCAGGTGATCGAGAAGTAACGCGACGGGAGAGCGTGCCCCGCCTGCTGCTCCCCTCGTCCCGCTTGCGGGGAGAGGGGCTGGGGGGTGAGGGGCAAGAGGCGCGCGCGAGGTCGCCGACCGCCGCGAAGTGGCGTGTCGGCGGGCGACGTGCGCGCCGCAGCGGGGCGGGCGCCGTGCAGCGCGGCTTTTTGCGCTGCGCAAGGTCGCCCCGCCGAGTGGTTCACCGACCGCGACACACACTTTGCAGCAGAGGACGGAAAACTTATGACGGCACACGAACAGACTATGACCTCGGCGCACTCCAACGAAAAGGCGCTTGCCCGCGCCCTGACGCGCGCTTACGCGCTGAACTGGGAGTGGATCGCCTATGGGGTGCTTTTTGTGCTGGCGGTGCTGACGCGCTTCTTGGCGCTGGGCGCGCGCGTGATGAGCCACGACGAAAGCCTGCACACCTATTCCTCGTGGCGCTTGTTTGAGTTCGGCGAATTTTCCCATACGCCGCTCATGCACGGCCCGCTACTTTTCCATATGACCGCTTTCTTTTACTACCTCTTCGGAGATAGCGACTTCACCGCGCGGCTCTATCCGGCGGTGCTCGGCGTGTTGATCGTGCTCTTCCCGATCCTGTTCCGCCGCTGGCTGGGGCGTAGCGGCGCGCTGATCGCCGCGCTCGGGCTGCTCATCTCGCCGCAAATCCTGTACCATTCCCGCTACATCCGCCACGACATCCCGACGATCTTCTTCGCCTTGCTGATGCTTTACGCCGTCGCGCAATATCTGGACGGCGAAAAGCCCCGCCAAGCGCGTTGGATCGCCTTGCTGGCCCTGGCGCTGATCGGGATGCTGGCTTCCAAAGAGGTCGCCTTTATCTACATCGCCATTTTCGCCACCTTTTTCGCTCTCTATTGGCTGGTGCGCGTGGTGCAGGATGTTGGCGTTGTGCGCCGTCCCAACGCCGAAGCCCCTACAGAGTGGCACGCGCCCCTTTTCCAACGCGCGCTCGGCCATGCGTTGCTTCTGGCGGGCGTGGTCGCGCTCGTCTGGCCGCTGAGCGTCTTCATCCGCCAAGTGCTGCTTTCCACCCTCTGGATTCCCTCCCCGCTGTGGATTGCTGTGCCGCTTTTCGCCCTGGCCTATTTGCCGCTGGCCGTGTGGGGGCCGTTGTTGGGGCGTTGGGACGCCGCCGCCGCGCTGATGCGCGCGCTGGGCAATGGCCGCTCCGCCTTCTACGTACTGATGGCAGGCGTCATCCTCGGCGCGATCATGGCGTTGTGGGCGGCGTGCGTGCTGGACGTGATCAAGCCCTCGGACGTGTGGAAGCCAACCGTGATCCAAAGCGCCGACGACCTGAGCTATGGCGTGGACGCCACCAAGGAGTACGCCCAAAGCGTGGAAACCGATTGGGCGATGGCCGCGCA
>JALSSH010000122.1 GCA_026984385.1 Ardenticatenia bacterium
CAGGCGGCAAAATCATCGTGCAACACCTGCGGCGGAAGCGCCAGCATGAGCTGCGCGCCCTGCTGCTTGAGCGCGTCGGGCGTCTGGACACTCCAAGCCCAGTCCATCAACTGCGCAACGGTCGGCTCGGGGGCTTCCAGCAAGGCGGGCAACAGTTGCGGCGCCACCGGAAGCTTGCTCCCCGTGCCCAGCAACACCAGCCCCGCCACGCGCTGCGGCGCGCGCAAGGCCAGCTCTTGCGCAATTGCGCCGCCCATGCTGTGCCCCACGATCACGGCACGCGGCAAGGCCAGCGCGTCCAGCAGCGCGAGCACGTCCTCAGCATACGCGCGCACACTGGCGCGCCCCTGCCCCTCAGAACGCCCATGCCCGGGCAGATCGGGCGCGATCACGTCTGCGCGCGGCAAGCGGCGTAACTGCGGCGGCCAACTCAGGTGCGACCCGCCCGCTCCGTGCACCAACACCAACGGCGGATAACGCGGATTTTCGGCGCGGGCGCGCGTGTAATACAAAGTGAGCGCTTCGGGAGTTTGGGAAAGTGCAACGGTGGGCATAGCCGTACTCGTCCCGTCTCTAACGTTTGCGGATGCTGTCTCCAGTTTACCCTTGTCGCCCCAGAAGCTGCAACGCGAACGTCGGACAGGTAGTGTGTCCTTCGCGGTTGAAATTCAGGCGACCACTGATGGCAGCCTTTTTGAGCACCTAGTTGCGTAGGCGTTTCTTACTCAAAACGGCACACGGCTACATGCTTTGGTAGGGATACGAAAACCGCCCCACAAATTCCAACCGTTAAAGATACACTACCGGATACACTCCCCTCCCGAAAAAACGCTTGACAAGCCCCTAACCCACCGCTAGAATGTGAGCAACCTTAACAAGCTGCTAACCGCAACGAAAAGGCGAGGAACGGAAGTAGTAGGCCATCGCCACAGTGAGTTGGGAACAGTGCAAACCCAACACCCGCGCTCACGGCGAGCGCGCCAGGCTGAACTCGTCCGGGAGCTGCGCGGCTGAACGCCAGTAAGCCGCGCCGGGTACGCCCGTTATCGCGCGTCGAGTGGGTGGCAGAACATGGGCCCATAGCTCAGTTGGGAGAGCGCCACAATGGCATTGTGGAGGTCAAGGGTTCGAGCCCCTTTGGGTCCACTCCCATCATTTGCCAGTCAGCCACCAACCAGGGTGGTACCGCGGAGTCCTCTTCGTCCCTGAAACGTCAGGAGCACACGAAGGGGGCTTTTTGTTTGCCGCAACACCATCCCCAAAGCGCCGTTGTCACGGCGCGATCCGCAAAATCTGCACGAAAGGAGGGCATCATGCAACATCGTTTCATTTATGCAACAGCACACCAGAGGGCATTCTGCTGCCTTCTCGCAGCCCTCCGACTTTCCATAGTTCCCCACGCCTGAAAAAAGGCCTTGGCCTCGGCTCAGGTTTGTGCTCGAACACGGACGCGGCGACTCTCGCCCGCGACGCTCGTTTGATGTGTGCCCAAACCGACAAGTGTTATCACATTGGAGAATTTTCCAGGGAGTGCAAAACCAGCTATGGCTGACCAAAAACAGCACCAAGCCTATACCCCCCAAGAGATCGAGCCGAAATGGCAAGAACGCTGGGAACGGGACAAGCTCTACCGCTCGTTGGTCGATTGGGATAAGCCCAAACACTACGCGCTAACCATGTTGCCCTACCCCAGCGGCGATCTGCACATCGGCCACTGGTACGCAATGGCCCCTTCGGACGCACGCGCCCGCTGGATGCGAATGCGTGGTTATAACGTGCTCTTCCCAATGGGCTTTGACGCTTTTGGGCTGAACGCGGAAAACGCCGCCATCAAACGCGGCATCCATCCCAAAACATGGACCGAGCAGAACATGGCGAAGATGCGCCAACAGCTCCGCACGATGGGCGCGATCTTCGATTGGGAGCGTGAGGCGGTCACCAGTCACCCGGAATACTACAAATGGACGCAATGGTTTTTCCTGCAATTTTATAAGCACGGCTTGGCCTATCGCGCGATGGCGCAAGTGGACTTTTGCCCCACTTGCAATACCACGCTCGCCCGCGAACAAGTTTGGGGCGACGACCGCCATTGTGAGCGTTGCGGCACGCCCGTTGTCAAAAAGAACCTGGAACAATGGTTCTTCCGCATCACCGACTACGCCGACGAGCTGCTCGACCACAGCAAGATCGACTGGCCGGAGCGCGTCAAGACCATGCAAAAAAACTGGATCGGGCGCAGCGAGGGCGCGCACGTGGTCTTTCGCACCGAACACGGCGACCCGATCGAGGTCTTTACCACCCGACCGGATACGCTTTGGGGCGCCACGTTCATGGTGTTGGCGCCGGAACATCCGCTGGTGGAAAAGATTACCACAGAGCAACAGCGCGCCGCCGTCGAAGCGTATGTGGCTCAAGCCGCGCGCAAAACCGAGATCGACCGCACGGCAGAAGGCAAGGAAAAAACGGGCGTCTTCACCGGCGCTTATGCCATCAACCCCGTGAACCAAGAGCGCATCCCGATCTGGATCGCGGACTATGTGCTGATCACTTACGGCAGCGGCGCGATTATGGCCGTCCCCGCCCATGACCAACGCGACTTTGAGTTTGCGCGCAAGTACGGGTTGGAGGTGCGCGTGGTGATCCAACCCGAGGGCCAAGCGCTGGACGGCGCCACCATGACCGAAGCCTATGAAGGCCCGGGCGTGATGGTCAACAGCGCGCATTTTGACGGCACGCCCGCCACCGAAGCCAAAGGCCGCGCCAACCCCGCGATCAGCGCCGTGATCGATTGGCTAGAAGAGCAGGGGATCGGCCATGAGGCAATCAACTACCGCCTGCACGATTGGCTGATCAGCCGCCAACGCTACTGGGGCGCCCCGATCCCGATCGTCTATTGCGACAAGTGCGGCATCGTGCCTGTGCCGGAAGAGGACTTGCCGGTGATGTTGCCCGACGACGTGGACTTTATGCCCACCGGCGAAAGCCCGCTGAACTATCACGAAGGCTTTTTGAACACCACCTGCCCCCAGTGTGGCGGGCCGGCCAAGCGGGAAACCGACACGATGGACACTTTCATGTGCTCCTCGTGGTATCAATACCGCTACCTCAGCCCGCAGTACGACGAGGGGCCTTTTGACCCCGAAGAAGGCGCGTATTGGCTGCAAGTGGACCAGTACACCGGCGGGATCGAGCACGCTACGATGCACTTGCTCTATACACGCTTTTTCACCAAGGCCATGCGCGATTGCGGCATCTTCGAGCCGACGCGCGAAGCCGCTTTAGCACACGGGCGCGACATGGACGCGCTCTTCGACGAGCCGATGCTCGCGCTTTACAACCAGGGCATGATCTTGGGCGAGCCGCGCGACGGTGACCTGATCATCGCCGAGGGAACTTGGGAAGGAAACACGCTCAAGGCGCGCAAAGTGCGCGTGGTGGACTCACTGGAAGGCGTGCCCGCGCGCACCGCGACCCAGGCCGCCGGTGAGGTGATGCGCCGCGTGGAAACATCGCTGAACGTCCGCGCGCTGGACGGGGACGAGTTTGTCGTAGACACGGACGAGCAAACCGAATTTGCCATCCCCGGAGTGGAAGGCAAGGCCGTGATCCAGCAGATCAAACACCACTTGGAAGTCGAGAAAATGTCCAAGACGCAGGGGAACGTGGTAGCGCCGGACGAGCTGGTCGCCCAGTATGGAGCGGATAGCGTGCGCGCGTATCTGATGTTCGCCTTCCGGTGGGAACAAGGCGGCCCCTGGAACAGCCAGGGCATCCAAGGCGTGGTGCGTTGGCTCAACGACGTATGGGACGTGGTGACGGCAGGCCCGCCGCAAAGCTCGCCGGACGCCGCCGCCGAGCGCGCCTTGCGCCGCAAGGTACACCAAGTGATCAAGAAAGTGAGCGACGGGCTGGAAACGTTCGGCTTCAACACGGCGGTCGCCGGTTTGATGGAGCTGAAAAATACGCTCCAGGAAGTGGCACGTGCTGCTAACGTGGGCGCGGAGACG
>JALSSH010000123.1 GCA_026984385.1 Ardenticatenia bacterium
CGCCGCTCCCGTCCAAGTCCAGCGACAAGCTGATTTGGGTTTCGGCGGTGCGGCGCGTGATGGTTGCGCGGCGTGTACTCATGGCGTCTCCTCCTCGGCGATCTCGTGGAGCGCGGCCAAGAGCGCCTCGGTTTGGGCGGGTGTGCCCGCACTGATGCGGATATGGTCGCGCAGGCCGGGCTTGTCAAAATAGCGCACCAGCACGCCGCGTCGTGCCAAAGCCGCGTGCAACGCCCGCGCCGAGCGTCCCTCCACGCGGCAAAGCACGAAGTTGGCGCGGCTGGGATAGGGGTGCAAGAACGGGAACGCGGCCAACGCCTCTGCCAAGCGTTTGCGCTCCGCGATGATGCGCCGCACGTTGGCTTGCAAGCGCGGCAGGTCGTCCAACGAGGCGCGCGCCGCCACGTCTGCCGCCACGTTGAGGTTATACGGCTGCTTGATCTTCCACAAATGCCCGATGATCTCCTGCGGCAACACGCCATACCCCACGCGCAACCCCGCCAGCCCCGCGAACTTGCTAAACGTGCGCAACACAACCAGGTTGGGCGCTTGGGGCACACGCGCGGCCCAACTCGGCGCCTCGCTGAACTCCTGGTACGCCTCGTCCAACACCACCACCGTCGGCAGCGCCAAAAGCCGCTCGACCGTCTCGGGTGGGATCAAGCTGCCGTCCGGGTTGTTGGGCGAGCACAAAAAGAGCAACTTGGCGTTGTGAGCGCGCACGGCCCGCTCGATACCGTCCACGTCCAGCGAAAAGTCCGCGCGGCGTGGCACGTTGACCGCCCGCCCGTGCGCAATCGGCGCGTCGAAGGCGTACATGCTAAAGGTCGGCGGGCAATTGACCACCACGTCATCGGGCGCGATGAAAAGCTGCAACAGCAACATGATCAAATCGTCCGCGCCCGCGCCCACCAAAATATGCGCCGCGTCCACGCCCAGATAGGCGCTCAGCTTTTCGCGCAGATGGCGCGCCTCCGGGTCCGGGTAGATGTGCGCGGTGCTGAGTTGGGCTAATGCTTCCAGCGCGCGCGGCGAAGGGCCGTAGGGGTTCTCGTTGGCGTCCAGCTTGACCAGCGTTTCCGCCGCCAACCCCAACCGCTGAGCAAAAACTTCCAGCGAGGCGGTCGGCGAGTAGGCCTCCATCGCGGCGATGTCCGGACGGATGCGGACGCGCGTTTCGGTGCGTTGGCTCATGGCGCGTCCCCTTTGCGGGCAAGCCGTGCCTCAGCGGAGGCAGCGTGCGCGGTAAGCGCCTCGGCGCGCGCCAACACGGCGGCGGTTTCGCTCAGCTCGGCGGCGGCCTCCGGACGCAAGCCGATCACGCTGGTGATCTTCACGAAGTCCAACACGTTCAGCGGCGAGGCAAAACGCGCTGTGCCGCCCGTCGGCATGACGTGCGAGGGGCCGGCTACATAGTCGCCCAACACTTCAAACGAGTGCTCGCCGAGGAAAACGCCGCCCGCTTCGCGCACCGCCCCGATCCATGCCCAGGGGTCTTGCACCAGCAAGCATAAATGCTCGGCGGCGTACTCATTGGCGACGGCGAACGCCTCGGCCAGGTCAGCCACGATCACCGCCCCGCTGCGGCTCGCCAGCGATTGCGCGATGATCGGGGCGCGGCTGAGACGGGCGGCCTGGCGCGCCACTTCCGCCGCCACCTGCTCGGCCAGGGCGCGGCTGGGCGTAACCAGGATCGCGGAGGCGAGCACGTCATGCTCGGCCTGGGCCAACAAATCCGCCGCCGCAAGCGCAGGGTCGGCGCTCTCGTCCGCGATGACCATCGTCTCGGTCGGGCCGGGGAGGCCGTCTATGCCCACGTCGCCGAAAACTTGTTGCTTGGCGAGCGTCACAAAGAGATTGCCCGGGCCAACAATTTTGGCGACGCGCGGCACGCTTTCCGTGCCGTAGGCCATCGCCGCGACCGCCTGCGCCCCCCCGACCCGATAGACGCGCTCCACGCCGCAAATCGCCGCCGCCGCCAAGATCACGTCCGGCACGTTTCCGTCGGGGCGCCCGGGCGGCGTGGTGACCACGATCTCCGCTACGCCCGCCACCTGCGCGGGGATCACGCTCATCAGCAGCGAGGAGGGCAACGGCGCTGTGCCGCCCGCCACATACACGCCCACCGATTGCACCGGGCGCACCAATTGCCCCAACGCGCCCTCGGCGTTAGCGTCCAGCCAGCCGGTGAGAGGCTGCTTTTCGTGGAAGGCGCGGACGCGCGCAGCGGCAAAGCGTAGCGCGTCCGCAACCTCAGCGGGGATCGCCTCTAGCGCGGCGCGGATGCGCTCTGGCGGCACGGCCAGCGATTCCAGCTCCACGCCGTCAATGCGCTTGTTCCACTCGTGCAGCGCCGCGTCGCCGCGTTCGCGCACGCTGCGGATGATGCGACGCACGGCTTCCTCCGGCGTGGTCGGCTCGCCGAAGAGCGCGGCCAGGCTTTCGGTCAGGCGCGGCGGCACGTCATAGTCACGCAGCGAGCGCCGCTTGAGGATGCTTTCGCGGGCCTCGTCCAGTTCGTAGATGCGCAAAGTGTACTCGCTCATGGGATCGGCTCACCTTCCAGTTGCAAAGCGGCCAGCAAACGCCGATAGCGTTGCGGCGCTTCCTCGAAAATATACGTAATGGGCGTGACCACTACGCCGCTCCCGCCGATGGCGCGGATTTGGCGGATGGTCTCATAGAGCGTGTCGGCGCGCGCCACCAAGTTGATCGCCCACCAACCGCCCTCCCCTGCGCGCGTGAGCATCGGGGAGAGGGTGGGGCCTTGCAAGCCGCCCAAGTTCGGCTGACCGAAGACGCGCTCGGCGATCTCCGCTTCGGACTGGCCGCGTATGTTGGCGAAGATCATATACTGGCCGCGTGCGCGCAAGTGCGCCTCGATGTATTCCAACATCTGGCGCGCGGTGGCGAGCACGTCGGCGCGTTTTTCCAGCGCGGCACGGTTGCCGATCAGCACCGCTTGAGAGCGCAAGATCACCCCGTCGCTCAGCGGGCGGAGCTGGTTTTCGCGCAAAGTCGTTCCGCTGCTGGTGATGTCCGCGATGAAGTCTGCGTAGCCAACCAGGGGCGCGGACTCCAGCGCGCCGTCCGCGCGCACCACGCGCACGTTTTGCACGCCGCGCTCCTCCAAAAAGCGCTGGGTGCTGTTTTCAAACTTGGTGGCGACGCGCAAGGGAGCTTGGGCGGCCTTGCGCGCGAGATCGTCCATCGTGTGCACGTCGGCCCAGCTTTGCGGCACAGCCACGACCAACGCACACTCGCCGAAGCCGAGCGCCTCGTGGATGGTCAGCACGCTTTCGGGGCGGTCGGGGAGCATTTCGGCCAGTGCGTCGTAGCCGGTGATGCCCAAGTCCACGTCGCCGGCGGCCACGCTGAGCGGGATGTCTCGCGGGCGTTGGAAGATCACCAGCACGTCGGGCAAGGCGGGGATGGTGGCGGTGTATTGGCGGGGGTTGCGCTTGGTGATGCGCAGGCCGCAGCCTTCCAAAAACTCCAGCGTGTCGTCGCCGAGATGCCCTTTGCTGGGCAGGGCGAGGCGTATTTGTTCGGGCATAGAGCGTCCTCCGTAACGATTGGGCAACAAAAAACGCTCCCCGCGTGGGGAGCGTTTGGGTGCACGCGAACGTTTCAGCGCCTTATGCACACAACGCACCACCTCCGGCGGGCGCGGGGCCTGCGGTTTCGTGATGATGGTGATGGGTGTGGATGTGCATATTGGCGTTCATGGCGCGTAGTATAGCGGGCAACCTGCCCATCGTCAAACGTTTGGCCGCCAAAAGCAAAAAACACGGCGCCCAATTTGGCGTTCTGGCCCTCGCCGCGTATCATAGGGTGCGATTTACGCTTCTGAACGGGAACAGCATAGCACAAAGGCGAAACCATGTCTCATGCGCTCATCACCGGCGGCGCCGGTTTTATCGGCAGTCACCTCGCCGAAAAATTGCTCGAACGTGGCGACCGCGTCACGATTATTGACAA
>JALSSH010000124.1 GCA_026984385.1 Ardenticatenia bacterium
CGTCCGATGAGCTGTGGCACTATCCGATGGTGCGCTATGTGGCGCAACACGCCGCCTTACCGCTCCAGCGCGCCGATCTGAGCGACGCCGAAGCACCTTGGCGGCAAGAAGGGGGACAACCCCCGCTATATTACGCGCTGGGCGCGCTGGCAGCCTTTTGGATCGACACAAGCGATATGCCCCAGGTGCGCGAACTCAACCCGCATCCGGATATCGGCGTGGTGTTGCCGGACGGCAACGTGGCGATGACCGTACACCGCGCGAACACCGACCATTTCCCCTGGCATGGGACGGCCCTGGCGGTGCATATCGTGCGTTTGCTCTCGGTGTTGATGGGGTTGGGCACGGTGTGGGTCACGTATCGGCTGGGGCGGGAGCTTTTCCCTGCGCGCGCCGAAATTGCACTGGCGGGGGCGGCCATCACCGCCTTTACGCCGATGTTCCTTTTCATCAGCGCTTCGGTGAACAACGACAATTTGGCGACCTTGTTGGCGGGCGGGGTGTTGTGGATGCTGGTGCACATAGTGCGGCGCGCCGACCCACCTTCGCGGCGTTTTTATGTCCTGTTGGGGCTGGCAACCGGCGCGGGAATGTTGGCGAAATTTCAGCTCGGTTTCCTGATCCCGTTGATCGCGTTGGCGCTGGGGATGGTCTCGGCACGGCAACGGAACTGGCGCCCGTTGGTGGAAGGCGGGGCGATTGCCGGCGCGTTAACCGTGCTGCTGGCCGGATGGTGGTACGCGCGCAATTACACGCTTTACGGCGACGCAACCGGAATCAACGTCTTTTTGGATATCGTGGGGCGGCGTGCCGTGCCTGCAGACTGGCATCAACTTTGGACGGAGCGCGAGGTTTTCGCCATGTCCTATTGGGGCTTTTTCGGCGGGCTGAACGTGCCTATGCCGAAGGCGCTCTACACGTTTTTTAACGGCGTGGCGGGGTTCGCAGCCTTAGGGGGGCTGGCGACGTTAGCCCGTGAGGCGCTCTTCCGCTTGCGCACGCGCACCTGTCCGCCGGACCAAACGCTGGTTCAAGCGCGTTTTTTGGCGGCGCTATGGCCGCTGTTGGTGTTCGGCTCGCTGTTGAGCTGGACACGCCAAACTTGGGCCAGCCAGGGGCGCTTGTGGTTCAGCGCGATCGCCGCCTTGAGCGTATGGATGGCGGCGGGGCTGGCCGCCTGGGCGGGACGTTCAGCGAAGGGAAGGCGCGCACTGTTGGGCGGGATCGGTGGCGCGTTTGCGTTGATTGCGGCCTTTGTGCCCTTTGCGGTGATCCATCCGGCTTACACCTTCCACCCCGACGTAGATTGGGCGCGCGCGCCGTATGAGGGCGCGGAAGTGCGTCGCGCGTGCTTCTATGAAGACCCCGCCGCCGCACGCGCCACGTTGTGCATGGACTATCATCCGTTGAGCGGCGATCTGCGTGTGGGGGACTATGTGAAATTTGCGCCGACCTTCATCGCGGAAGACGTGCCCAGCCGCGACTACAGCGTGTTTGTGCATTTGGTCAGCGCGGAAACGGGCGCTATCGAGGCCCAGCGCGACGTTTACCCGGGAGGCGGGTTATTGCTCACTTCGGAGCTGGAAGCAGGGGCGCGTTGGCGCAATCCGTTGGCGGTTGCTCTGCCGCCGACGCTTTACGCGCCGCAAGTTGTGGACGTGTATCTGGGGCTGTATGACTTGCGCAGTGGTGAGCGCCTGGTTGTGCGCGGTGATGGGGCGGACGAGCAGGGGCGGCGTGTGCACCTGGGGCAGATCGCGCTGAGGCCACCCGCTGATGATGTGCCCAATCCGGTGCATGTGAATTTCGGCGGCGTGCTGGAGTTGCGCGGCTATACACTCGGCGAGCGGTCGGTGCAACGCGGGAGCGCGGTAGATGTGGCGCTGTATTGGCAGGCGCTCACCGCGCCGACGCGCGATTACACGATCTCGGTGCAATTGATCGATCCCGAGACGTTGACCAAAGCCGCGCAGATGGACGCCCCCCCAACGCCGCCGACGAGCGCTTGGGAGCGCGGCGAGCACGTGAGGTTGGAGCGGACGCTGACCGTTTTTGAGGATGCTCACTCGGGGCGCTATCGCTTGCGGGTGAGCGTATACGATGCAGAGACGCTCGCGCCGCTGCATGTGCGCGGAGAAGCCGGAGCGCAGTCCGAAAGCGCGGTGCTGTTGGGTTGGGTGGTGGTGAAGTAAAGGAGCGCTCTTTGGGATGCTGCTAGAAATGCGTTGATACCCTCTCCCCTATTCCCCCTCGCCTCCTCAGCGTGATTGTCCTTTGTCTTTCCATGCGGAAATGATCGTCGGAGAGATACACGCACCAAAATCGCCCTCATCTAAGCAAAATCCCCGTGCTATAATACGGAATTCCGCCATCCTCAAAGGAGTGCCCTATGGTTCAAGTCGCCGTCATCGCGGACATTCACGGCAACTTGCCCGCGTTGCAGGCCGTCATCGAAGATATCCATCACATCGAGCCGGATATAGTGGTTGTCAACGGAGATATGATCAATCGTGGGCCGCAAAGCCGCGAGTGTGTGGCCGCCGTGCGCGCACAACGTTGGACGGTGGTCTACGGCAACCACGAAGATTATGCTATCCGTCGCCGCACACCGAAAATGCCGCCGGAATGGTTGATCCCGTTTTTTGCGCCCTTCCAAGAGGTGGCAGACTCGCTCAACGCCGAAGAAGCCGCCTATTTGGAACACTTGCCGCGCGCGCTCGTGCTCCACTGGCCGGAGCTGCCCCCTGTGCGGATGATGCACGGCAGCCCTCGCGCGCTCAATGACGGCATCGGCCCCTGGTTGGACACGACCGAGTTGGACGCGCTGCTGGATACCGTCCCCGAAGCCGTGTTGGTGGGGGCGCATACCCACCGCGCCTTTGAGCACCGCCGCGCCGACGGGCACATGGCGCTTAACTGCGGCGCGGTCGGCGTGCCCTATAACGGGGACACGCGCGCCCAATATCTGCTGTTGCACGGTGAGCATGGGGCGTGGCAGCCGGAGTTTCGCGGCGTGCCCTACGACCATCAGCGCGTCCGCGAAGCCTATGAGGCGCGCGGCGCGTTCCGCCACACGATCAATCACCTGTTTATGTACGAGATCGAGACGGCGACTTTTCACCTGAGGCCGTATCTGAGCTTTTGCCGTGAACACGCGCTGGACCCTAACGAGGTGACGAGCTTTCACCGCTATCGGGACGAGGTGGGGCGCCATACCCCGCTGGGGCGCTTTATCCCCCCGCCCCAAAAGCGTCCCGAACGCGAGCGCGCATAGGGGAATGGGACTATGGCACGGGTTAAGCTCAAACGCTTTCGGGTCAAAGAACCTTCCGCACAAGCCAAAGCGCGCTACATGCGCAGCTATTCGGGGCGCGATCTACACTTCCGCCCCGCCGAGTTGCCGCCTATCACGTCTGAGGAGCTATTCGGCGTCTCCGCCCCCCTGGTGCTGGACCTGGGTTGTGGACGCGGCGAGTTTTTGACCCGCCAGGCCCAACAGCGCCCCTCAGATTGCTTCGTCGGCTTCGACTGGCATCGCAAATCCATCTGGGACGCCATCAACCGCGCGGAGGCCGCGGGTGTGGACAATGTGCGCTTTGTCCAAGCGGACTTCCGCCAGGCGTTGCGCCTTGTGCCCGAGAATGCCGCCGCCGAGGTGCACATGCTCTTTCCGCCGCCCATCCTCAAACGCAGCAAGCGCAAACAAGACCCGCTCACAGAGCGCGCACTGCGCGAACTTCACCGCGTGCTGGCGGTCGGCGGCCTGTTCCACTTTGTGACCGACAGTGAGCCGTACTTCCGTCTGAAGCTCGCCATGATCGCACAAAGCGACCTTTTCGAGTTGGAAACAGAAGCACACGGCTTCGAAGGCGGCCAAACGCGCTTCCAACGCTTTTGGGAACAGTTTAACATCCCCACACATCGCGCCGTACTGCGCAAGCCTCCCCCGCGCTAGGCGGCGCGCGCCCCGCCCGC
>JALSSH010000125.1 GCA_026984385.1 Ardenticatenia bacterium
GTCTCGCAGCTCCAGCGGGATTTTTTCCAACTGCGTGAGCGTGGTTTGGGTGTTGACCAGCGTCACCACGTTGGCGAGCACCTCTCGGCTACGTCCCATGCGGTCTAGCCGCAAGTCCTTTATACGAGGCGGCGCGGGCACGGCAGGGAAGGGCGGCAACGGCGGCAACGGCGGCAATGCCCCCCCGACGTACTTTCCTTCGGCGGCGACTTGCTCCCCTGCCGCATACACCGCGCGCGGCGGAAAAGCGCTCAGATCGTCCATGATCAGGCAGTCGGCCCGTCGCCAGGGCGCAATCGCCCCACGATCCCGCAGCCGCAAATAGTGCGCGGGGCGAACCGTCGCCGAGGCCCACGCTTCCAACGCAGGCAAGCCGCGCTCTATCGCCAGTTGCACAATGCGGCTCAAGTGCCCACCGCCCAATCGCGAAGGCTCGATGTCGTCGGTGACCAAAAGCACGTTGGCGCGGTCCGGCAATTCGCGCACCAGGGCCATATTTTCCGCCGTGATGGACTTGGTCTGCAGCATCACGGCAACGCCCTTGCTCAGTTGCTCCAAGATTTTGGGCGGGTCGGCGAGCGTGTGATCGGAAAAAACGCCGTGCGCCAAATAGCGCGAAAGCTCCAGCCCGCTCAGCGTGGGGATGTGTCCTTCCACCAGCAAGCCCGCCTCATGCGCCGCGCGCACCATCGGCGGCAAGCGGTCGTTTTGCCCCAGCAAGCCGCGATAGTCCATCACCTCGCCCAACGCGATCACGGCGGGGTCGGCGGCCAACGCGCGCACCTCGTCCGCGCCAAAAACCGCCGCCGTCCACTCGATCTCGGGCGAGGTGGCCGGAACGCAGCTCGGGATGGCGATAAAGACGCTCAACGGCAACCCGCGCGAAGCCGCGATCATCCAACGCACGCCCTCCACGCCGGCCACGTTCGCCACCTCGTGCGGGTCGGCGAGCACGGTGGTTGTGCCGAAGGGCAAAGCCGCTTCGGCAAAGCGGCGTGGCGTGAGCAAGCTGGACTCAATGTGCATGTGGGCGTCCACCAGCCCGGGGGCCAGATAGCGCCCCCCCACGTCCACACGTTGGGCCGCGCGCAGCTCTTCGGGTGGCACGCCTTCCTCCACCGCCACAAAGCGCCCTTCGCGCACCGCCGCCCAGCCCGTGAACGTCCGCAAGCGGAAAACGTCCACGATCTGCGCGTTGTAAAAAAGCAGGTCGCAGGCGATCATTGTTCCGCCGCCATGATCTGCACCGCGCGCAAGGCGATCTCGATCACTTTGCGCTCCCCTTCGGCAAAGAGCCGCTCTTTTTCCGCCAACGTGGGTTGCTTGGGCAGCCAGATATTGGAGTCGGTCGCCACGATGCCGCCGACCTTGACGAAACGGTGCGTCCCGACGATGAAGAGCACCGCCGCTTCCTGTTCGGCGGCTTCCACGCCGTTGGCGGTCAACAGCGCGTTGAGCGCTTGGTCTTGCACGTAGTAAGCGTCGCGGGTGAAGGCGATGCCCACGCGGAAGGGGTCGCCGCTTTCCTTCGCGGCGGCGATCAGCGCGTTGGTCACGGTCAGGTCGGCCACAGCGGGGAACTCCGGCGGCAGATAGGCTTTGGACGTGCCCTCGCCGCGAAAAGCGGCGGTGAGCACAATCGGCGTGCCGATGGGCGTTTCCTTTTGGCGTCCGCCCGCCGAGCCAACGCGGATAAAGACCTCCGCGCCGACGTTCGCCAGCTCCTCCAGCGCAATCGAGGCGGAAGGCCCGCCAATGCCGGTCGAACACACGCTCACCGGCACGCCGTTGGTGCTACCGGTGAAGACGATATACTCGCGGTTTTCAGCGATCAAACGCGCGTCGTCCATACGCTCGGCGATGCGGCGCGCGCGCCCCGGGTCGCCCGGGAGCAGCACATAACGCGCCACGTCCCCGGGCACACAGCGGATATGTTTTTGTACCTCAGACATGGGTTGTCCCTTCGTGCGGAATGACGATCAAACGCTCCGGCGCAATCGAAACATGGAGCGTGTCGGTACTTGCAAGCTCTTCCGGCGTGATGACGTTAAAACGCCCCAGCGCCGTTTCCACAAAATACTGTACGGTATCCCCTTGGAACGTCAAAAACTCGAACGTGGCGGGGATGGTGTTCGGGCCGTCTTGGTGGGGCAGCCGCGCTTGGGTGGGGCGGAAAAACACGTCCACCGTCTCCCCAACGCGCAAGGTCTCCGTTCCGCCGTAGGTCGCTTCCAACGTCAACGCGCCCGCCTGCACGGTGACGCGCTCGCCTTTGTGCGCGCTCACCTGCGCCGCAAAGTGGTTGTCAAAGCCCATGAAGCGCGCCACAAAAGCCGTTTGCGGACGGTTGTAAATCTCGCGCGGCACGCCGATCTGCTCGATCTGGCCGCTGTTCATCACCACGATGCGGTCCGAAAGGCTGAGCGCTTCGGCTTGGTCGTGGGTCACGTAAAGCATGGTGATCCCCAGGTCTTTTTGCAAGCGGCGCAGCTCCGCGCGCATCTCTACGCGCAGCTTGGCGTCCAAGTTGGAAAGCGGCTCGTCCAACAAAAGCAAGTCCGGCTCGATCACGATAGCGCGCGCGAGTGCGACGCGCTGTTGTTGTCCGCCGGAAAGTTGCGCGGGCAAACGCTCTTCAAAACCGGCCATGCCCACCCGCTCCAACGCGGTTAGCACCCGCTCGCGGATCTCGGCGCGCGGTCGACGGCGCATCCGCAAGCCAAAGGCCACGTTGCGAAAAACGTTCAGATGCGGGAAAAGCGCGTAATTTTGGAACACCAGCCCGATATTGCGCTTGTGTGGCGGGCGGCGTGTGTAGTCTTGGCCGCCGATGAGGATACGCCCCTCGGTCGCTTGCAAAAAGCCCGCCACCGTGCGCAAGGTGGTGGTTTTGCCGCAACCGCTCGGCCCCAAAAGCGAGACCAGCTCGCCTTGCGCGATGGTGAGGTTAAAACCGGTCAAGATGGGGTGTTTTTTCTCGTATCCGGCGACTACGTTTTCCAGCTTAAGAAAAGACATCGTAGCTCCTCACCATCACATATGCGCAGAAACGTTGAGCACGCGCTCCATCGATTGCACCACCAACACGGTCATCACAATCAACAAGGTGGAGAGCGCGGCTATGGTCGGGTCAAAGTTGTATTCCCAATACAGCATCATACGGATCGGCAAGGTGGTGACGCCCGGGCCGGTCAGGAAAAGCGAGATCGGCACGTTGTTAAACGAGGTGATGAAAGCCAAGATGAAGGCCGCCAAGATGCCGGAGCGGATGTTCGGCAACACCACCGCCATAAACGAGCGCAAGCGACTGGCCCCTAAACTGACCGCCGCCGCTTCGATGGAAGGGTCTAGGTTGCGCAAGCTGCCGGAAACCACGCGCACCGTGTACGGGAACAGGATCGCGGTGTGCCCCAGGTAAAGCCCGGTCATCACCGGCAGGCCGCTCACCAACACGAAGTAGCGTAGCAGCGCCAAGCCCACCACCAGCCCGGGCACAATCGCCGGCGAGGCGAAGACGATCTCCAGCGCGTTTTGGCCCGGGAACTTGAAGCGCACCAGCGCGTAGGCCGCCGGAATGCCGAGCAAGAGCGCCGTCAGCGAGCTTTCCGCCGCGATCACCAAGCTGGTTTGGAAGGCTTCTAGGAACGAGTGCGTGGCAAAAACCTTCTCGAACCAGACCAAAGACCAGCTTTCCGGCGGAAAGGCGAGCGTGCGCTTTTCTCCGAAAGACGCCACAAAGATCACCACAAACGGCCCCAGCAAAAAAAGCAGCGCCAGCGCCAGGGTCAGATAACTAAACGGTCCACGTTTTTTCATAAGGTTTTAGGCCGGAATAAACGCAATAGACGGTTGATAACCAGCGTGGTAAGCACCATCACAACGGCGATCACCGTTGCCGCGTCCCAATTGAGCAACACCATCGCGCGCTGATAGAGCAGCGTGGAAAGCATCAAAACGCGCGTGCC
>JALSSH010000126.1 GCA_026984385.1 Ardenticatenia bacterium
CCGTTGACCAAACCATAAGCGGAAGCACGTTATCGGCCACTTCCAGAACGATCCGTCTCCGCCAGTTTTTTTGTTCCAGACGCACCGCCGCTCCGTCAAAAATATTGTGACTGATGGACTTGCGCAGCGTGGCATCTAAGCGCCCTTTTTGCGGAAAGATCGGGGCTTGGCCTTGGCCCAAGCCTGAGTTGAGCAACCAGCGAATGCGCTCACTGAATTGGCGGAGCACGTAGGGCGTGTCTATGCCGTAGTCGGTGAAGGGGCGCGGCCATCCGTCATATAAGGTGAGCACGCGATGGGCTGGAATGTAAAAGACGCGGTTTTCCATCGGGCGACCGCGCGCGTCTGAAACGCGAGGAGGGGTGAGGCGTTTATTCTCCAGAAATACGGCGGTTTGCTCGCTCCAGAGCGTACCCATGCCCTCGCCATAGTAAAGTTGGAGAAAGTCGTCAGGGTGTTTCCATGTATAGCCGTAGGATTTAAGTGCGCGCACGATCTGGACACGGTCCAGCGCCAATTTGAACGTTTCCAGCGCGATGCTCTTGCCGCTGGCTTGCGGCCCGACAAAAACCGTCAGCTCCCCGAGCGTGATGTCGGCTTTGGCAATCGGGCCGAGCTGTTCGATTTGTAACCGTGTCATGGCGTGTGCTCCCTCGTTCTTGGCGGCGCGCGCCTCTTTTTCTCGCAGCGCCCCTGACTTAATTCGGCGGGGCGGCGGGCGTCGGAGGCCTCTCGTCGGCTTGCGGAGGACGCAGCGGCAGCGCCAACGTAAACGTGCTGCCCTCGCCGACCGCGCTCGCCACGCTCACATAGCCGCCGTGCGCCTCGGCGACCGCCCGCGCCACGTACAGCCCCTGGCCCAACCCGCGCGGGTCGATCAGCTTGCCTTCCGGCGTGCGCGCCTCGCCGCGATAGAATTGCTCAAAGATGCGCGGCAGATCGCGCGGGGAGATGCCGACGCCCGTGTCGCTCACTTCCAGCAACACGTACTCGCCGCGCACGCGCCCCAGCGTCAAGACGATCTCGCCCCCGGGTTCGGTGTACTTGATCGCGTTGTCCACCAGGTGGCCGATGGCCCACTGCAAGCGGCGGTCGTCGCCCGTCACGGTCAGCAGGTGGCGGTTGACCACGTGTAGCGCCAAAGAAAGCTCCGCTTCCAAGATGCGCGGACGCATCCCCAGCACCACGTCGGCCAACAGCTCGCCCAGCTCCACCGGCTGTTGGCGCACCGCAAAGCTGCCCGCGCCGATCTCGGAAATATCCAGCAGCTCCACAATCATCCGATCCAGCACGGCCACGTTGCGGCTGATCGCCTCCAGGAATTTGCGGTTGGGTGGGCGGTCGGCGGGCATGGCGAGCAACACGTCGCTCATGCCCTTGATGGCGGTCAGGGGGCTGCGTAGCTCGTGGCTCATCTGGGTGATGAATTGGTTTTTCAGCCGCTCGGCGAGCGTGTCTTGGGTCACGTCGCGCAACATCAACACCGTGCCCAGCCGTTCGCCCTCCGGCGTGGCGACGATGGCGATCTGTGCGCCGATCACCGCGTTGTTGACTTCGACCCGCTGCGCTTGGCCGAGCGTCAGCTCGCCGGTGAGCGTCACTTGTTCGCGCGCCTGGGCGAACATCTTGCCCAGCTCACTGCTCCAAAAGTTGCGCACCGAGCCGATCAGCTTGCGCGCGGCCTCGTTCATCAACACGATCCGCCCCTGGTTGTCCTGCATGATCACGCCTTCTTCGATCACGGCCAGGACGCCGGTCAATTGGGCGATGCGTGTTGTTCTGGCGGCCACGTGCTGGCGTAACCGCTGCACCTCGCGGCTCATCTCGGCATAAGAAGGGCGCGAACGTCGGCGCAACGCATGGTATAGGCGGCTGAAAAACGTGCCGGTGTTCGTGCCGAGCGTGTCCACGCTTTGCACCATCGCGGTTAGGGGTTGAGCGGGGTCGGCAGGGTTCGGCATAGGGCACTCTCACAAAGCTAGGAAGGCTGTGTTTTGCGTTTGTAGATATCTTCGAGCAGCGTTTTAAGCTCGAACATCTCCGGTAGCGGTTTGCTGATGATGTGGTCGACGCCGTCTTCGGTGAGCATTTTTTGGCGTTCGGCCTCGCTGAGGCTGAAGGCGGTCATTAGCACGATGGGAATATTTTTGAACGGCTCAAGGCTACGCATTCGGCGGGCGATCTCGTTGCCGAAGTGCCCGGGCATCCGGATATCCATCAGCGCCAGTTCCGGCAGCGGGTCGGTGTATGTGCCCGCCTCGATCTTGTCCAGCCAAGCGAACGCCTGATTGCCGTCGCGGAACTCAAGGGTGGTATACCCCCACAGCTCCCAAAGCACCTTGATAATGCCGCGAATGTCGTCTTCGTCTTCGACCACAAGCCAGGTTTTTTTGTGGTTCTCTTCGGTCATAGTGTCCTCTTACGGTGTGACCGCTGCCCGCACAGCGCGGTGATCTTTGGATGTGTTCGGTTCGATCTTACCAGCATTTGCCGTTTCCCGCACTGTAATAGGTCGGTTGGGTGCGGAGCGTGGCACAGGGCAGCGGAGCTTGGGCGGTGGGGGACGTTCACCGCCGAGGTGCGCTCGCCGCTTGGGGCGCGCCGCCTAGCCGCGCTGCGCGCGGCTGACGCGCGGCGGATGCCGCGCGTGGTGCGCCGTATGGCGCACGGGCGGCGCGCCCAGTGGCCCACTTGCCGCAAACGCCCACTCAGACCGGCGAACCTCAACGCAATTGCGCTCGGCGGTGGGAGCATGTACGATACCCGTGTGGCGTATAGCAAGGGAGGCGGAAGCTATCACATGGCGAAATCGCGCTATCAACCACCGCGCCGTCCCTGGTATTTTGTCTCGCTCCGCTGGCGCGTGATCGCTCCGTTGGCGTTGGCGGTGTTGGTGGTGGGGATGCTGGGCGCGTATTTGGTGGGGGACGCGCTGGCGCGCAGCGCCGAGGAGCGCGAAACCGAGCGCGTCTTGGCGGCGGCGCGCGCGGTCAGTGAGCGGATGCAGGCGCTCGGCGAGGCGCAGGGGCGGGAAGCGTTGCGCATTGCCTACACGGAGGGCGTGGCCGGGCTGGTGCGCTCGGCGGACGCGGCGGCGTTGCACGCGCTGCTCAAACCGCTGGCCGCCGCCGCCGATCTGGACTATGTGTTGGTGGCGGACGCGGAGGGGCAAGAGCTGCTCGGCTTGCAACGTGTGCGCACCGCCGAGGGAGCGTATGACTACGCGGTGGCTAGCGGCACAGACTTGGCCGCGTTGATCGTGGGCGTGCTTCCGCGTGGCGGTGCGGTGAACGTGGCCCCGCCACTTTACGCGGCTTTGGCCCGCACGGGCACTGACCACGCGCTGCTCACTGCCGCGCCGATCACGTTGGACGGGGCGCCGATTGGGACGGTGCTCGCAGGTGTACAGCTCAGCCGCGCGCTGGAAAAGCTCGGCGGCGGGGGTGCGACCGAGTTGGCGCTTTTCGGCGCGAACGGTGAGTTTTTGCGCACGACCTTCGCCTTTGACGAGCGCACGCGCGACGCGCTTCGGCTTTCCCCTGCGCTTTACACGCAAGCGCTGGCCTCGCCCGGGCAAGTGCCGATGGCGCGCGCCGAGGTTAACGGACGCGCCTACCGCACTGCGTATGTGCCTCTGGTAGTGAACGGAACGCCGCTCGGCGTGGTGGGCGTGTATGTGGAAGACCACACCTTTTACGCGGCGTTGGTCGGTGAACAAACGCTCGGTGTCTTGGCGGCGGCGCTGGTCGGGCTGGTGACCGTGATCGCGTTCGTGGTGGTGGGCGGCATGGCCGGACGGCTGGAGCGGGTAACGCGCGTGGCGCGGGCGTTGGCGCTCGGGCATCCCCGCGCGCGCACGCGCTTTCGCCCCACCGACGAGATCGGCGAGCTGGGCGCGGCGTTGGACGAGCTGGCCGACGCGCACAAACGCCGCACCAACACGCTGCAAAAAGCGC
>JALSSH010000127.1 GCA_026984385.1 Ardenticatenia bacterium
ACGCTCATCGTTTTTTCTCCTTCGTGTGCAGCGACCCGATCCTGCGCTCACTCTGACGGCGTGGCGGGCGGCAACCCCAAACAAGCGTCCGGCACGACCGGATGTGTCGCGTCCAAGAAAATATCCCCACGCGCCCAACCCCCATCGGCCAGCGACCACCACGTGTAACCTTCAGCGTCGCGTGCCCAACCGAGCGCTTGCACCGTTTGCCCTTGCGCCAACTTACCCACAATCGCGTAATCCGTGCTCGGGCCGGCGCGACGATTGGCTTGCGGCAAATACACCGTCAACGCGCATGGCTCAGCGGCGCTCGCGGGCGCGGCAGTCGGGGCGGAGGTCGCGGCGGGGGTAGGGGGAATATTCGCCACTGCCGCCAGCCCCAAACATGCATCCGGCACGCGCGGATGGGCGGCGTCCACAAAGGCATCCCCGCGCATCCAAGCGCCATTTTGCAACAGCCACCACGTGTAACCGTCTGCGGCGGTCGTCCACCCCACAACCACCACTTGTTGCCCGGCGTTCACCGTCCCCAACGTCGCGTAAACGTCCCCGGGGCCGCCGCGCAAAGCCGCATCACTCGCGCGCACGGTCAGCGTACACGTCATCTCCGCGCCGACCGTCGGCGGCAACGTCGCGGCCAGCGGAGGGGTCAGCGTGGGGGCAGGGGGCGCCGCGCTGGAGACGCTCCACAGTTGCGCGTACACCGCCCCGCCTACCGCCAAAGTCAGCCCGTCCGCGCTGAGCGCCACGCTGTGCGCCGGCCCGCTCAACAGCAGCGGCGCGCGCAGCTCTCGCCCGCTTTGCGCGTCCCAAAAGCGGAGTGCGTTCCCGTCAATGCCCGCGCCCGCCGAAACGATCATGCTTCCGTCCGGCGCAAAAGCCACATCGTTGACCGTTGCCGTGTGCCCGTGCATCACCATCAGCTCCGCGCCGCTTTGCGTGTCCCAAAGCCGCACGGTGTGGTCGGCACTCGCGCTTGCCAGCGTGCGCCCGTCCGGGCTGAAGGCCAGCGCGTTGACCGCGCCCGTGTGCCCCGCCAACGTCGCCAGCAGCGTCCCTTCCGTCACATTCCACAGCCGCAGCGTGTCGTCTTCACCGCCCGCCGCGATCCGCTCCCCGTCCGGGCTAAACGCCACGTCCGTTACATACGACGTATGGCCTCCCAACAAGCTCACCAACACCGGCCCGGCCCCTTCTTCCAGCCGCCATACGTAAACCACGCCGTCATCGCTCGCCGCCGCCAAAAGCCCCCCTTTGGGGCTGAAGGCCACACTGCGCACGGCTGCCGTCGGGCCGCTGAGCGTTTGCTCCGTCTCGTCCAGAAGCGACCACAACCGCACGAACTCGTCCTGTCCACCGGCGGCCAGGTAAAGCCCGTCCGGGCTAAACGCCACGCTGCTTACCAGGTTACTCGCGCTTTGGAAGGTGCGGAAAACGCTCCCGTCGTTCCGTTGCCAAACGCGCACCGTCCCGTCCATGCCGCCCGCCGCGAGCAAGTGCCCATCCGCGCTAAAAGCCACGCTGTTGACCGGCGCGCTCAGCCCGCCAAAACTCATTTGTAGCGCCAATTGTCCCACCGTCGGCGCGCTGATCGGCAACATCGGCGGGGCAGTGGTGGTCGGTGGGGCAGTGGGCGGCGGAACAGTCGGCGCAGGTGTGAGCGTGGGCGGCGCAACTGCCGCCGTCGGCAAAAGCGGCGTGGCGCTTGCGTCCGCCCCATACGGGATCACGCGCACCTCCGGCTCGCTCGGGAAGAGCGCCGGCGAGAGCAGCACATAGAGCAATAAGCACAAAAACGATCCCGCCGCGCCCAAAAGCACCAGCCCGAACCAGTTAAACCCCGAAGCCTCATCCGGCTGGCGCGTGTGCTTGGCCGGTCGGCGTTTGATGCGTGCCATGCGCGTTTTTCACCTCAGCTAAGCCTTTGTTCGCCCCCCATTTTAGACGATCTGGCGGGGAAAGCACACACACGCCCGCCGGTCGGATTGGACGTTTGCGGCGATCGTGCGCATGGGCGCGCCGCTGTGCGCTGAAAAGCGCACTACGCGCGGCATTCGCCGCGCGTCAGCCGCGCGCAGCGCGGCCAGCGGCGCGCCCCCGACGGCGGACGTTTCCCGGCAGCAAGCGCGCTCCTCACTCCGAATGTCCCTTCCTGTCCCCATGCAGCACAAAGCGCCCGCCCTGACTATAATAGGGCACATCGGCTCGCAGAAGACGCCCCGCGACACGCACGCTCTGTTTAGCGGCCAGACGCGGGCTTGGAAGGATCAGGAGGGATTGATGACACACCACGCGACAATATCCTGCGGTGTGCTGGCGCGACGTTGGCGCGCGCTGGCCTTGATCGTGACGCTGGCGCTGGCCGCAATGTTGGCCGTGCCCCTGGCGACCGCTGCCCCGAAGACGCAAACGGCGGTCACGCTGCGCATCGCCTATCTCGGCACGGCGGAAAGCCCCACTGCGCAGGGCGCACAGCTCGCCATTGGGCAGATTAACGAAATCGGCGGTTTCCGCGCGGCAGACGGCAACACCTATCGCTTTAAGCTGCTCACCTTAGACCGCGCCCCTACCGTCCAAACGCTGCCCGCGCAGCTCCAAGATATGCTGGACAAGGGCATCGTGGCCTTCCTGGGGCCGGACGACAACGCCTTGATCACTCAGGAAACCATCCTCGCCCTGAGCGGAGCGGGCGTGCCGGTGCTCACCCCCGCCACCGCCGACGCGCTTACCGACACCGACCAAACCGACCACATCTTCCGCGTCCGTGCGCCGGAACACATGTACAGCTACGCCCTGGCAACCTACCTTTACGAGGATCGCCAGGTGATGACGGCGGCTGTGCTGCAAACCGACGTGCAATATACCGAAGCGCTGCTCGCTTTTGAAGCCACGCTTACCGCCCAGGGCGCGGATGTGGTGGACAAAATCCAGTTGCCCAACGGCGAGCGGCTGTTGGCCGAAGCCGAGCGGCTCTTGCCCGAAAACCCCGACGCGGTGGTGATGTGGGGCGCGCCGGAAGACGCCGCCGCCTTGCTCACTATGCTGCGCGAGGGCGGCTGGGGGGGCGTCTTCGCCTATCGCCAAGCCGCCGAAGCCGCCCGAATGCGCATTCTGCCCGCCCAATACGTCAACGGCGTGCTGGGCATGGACGCTTGGAGCTTTGCCGCGCCGGACCGCCCCTCGCGGGTTTTCCTGCGGGATTACGTGGTCGCCTTCGGCCAAGTGCCGAACTCGCTGGCCGTGGCCGGTTATGACGCGGCATGGTTCTTGCGCGGGGCGATCCTCAACGCGGGCAGCCCTGCCGCCGACGTGCTTTTTGACGCGCTGCTCCAAAGCCCGCCCCAAAGTTTGGTGCAAGGCGTGCTGCACCCGCGTGAGTTCGGCAACGGCGATCTTTCTCGCCTGGCGGTGGTCTATCAACTGGGGCCGCACGGTGGCCCGACCCTTGTCGCGCGCTTTGACGACGCGCGACGCCTGGCTGTCGAGGAGCGCGGTGGCCCTCCGCCCACACCCACACTGACCCCCACGCCGGTTACGCCCACCGACACCCCATACCCCACCCCCACACTAGAAGGTACATGGGTCGAGGTGGCGGTCAACACGCTGAACGTGCGCACCGGCCCGGGCTTTGAGTACGACAAAATCGGTCAAGTCAAGCTGGGCGAAAAATATCGCGTGCTGGGCGCGATTGCGGACTATACCTGGGTGGTGATCGACTACCAGGGCGGCATCGGCTGGGTGAAGAGCGAATATGTCACCGTGCTGGGCGAGATCACCGAAGTTTCCATCGTCCAGCCGCCGCCCACACCGACCCCTGCCGCCACACCGACGCCCACCTTGCCGCCCAACCCGGACATCGTGATCGACACGGTGATCCTCAACCCGGCCCAGCCCATCCCGGGCAAACCCTTTACGGCGACCGTCACCGTGCGCAACGGCGGCG
>JALSSH010000128.1 GCA_026984385.1 Ardenticatenia bacterium
GCAAAAAGGCACCGATACACTCAAACGCGGCCTGGCGCAGATGCTTAAGGGCGGCGTGATTATGGACGTGGTGACGCCCGAGCAAGCCCGCATCGCCGAGGAAGCGGGGGCGGTCGCGGTGATGGCGCTGGAGCGCGTGCCAGCGGATATCCGCGCGACCGGTGGCGTGGCCCGCATGAGCGATCCGGCGCTGATCGAGCGTATCATGGAAGCTGTTTCGATCCCCGTGATGGCGAAATGCCGCATCGGGCACTTTGTAGAGGCGCAAATTTTGGAAGCGCTGGGGGTTGATTACATTGACGAAAGCGAAGTGCTGACCCCCGCTGACGAGCAATACCACATCGAAAAGCACGGCTTCAAAGTGCCCTTTGTGTGCGGGGCGCGCAACTTGGGCGAGGCGTTGCGGCGCATCGGCGAAGGCGCGGCCATGATCCGCACCAAGGGCGAGGCCGGCACCGGCGACGTGGTGGAAGCGGTGCGCCATGCGCGCGCCGTGCTGGGCGAAATTCGCCGCCTTTCCACATTGCGCGAAGACGAGATGATGACCTTCGCCAAAGAGATCGGCGCGCCCTACGCACTGGTTAAAGAAACCGCCGAACTCGGACGGTTGCCGGTGGTCAACTTTGCGGCGGGCGGCATCGCCACGCCTGCAGACGCCGCGCTGATGATGCAATTGGGCATGGACGGCGTTTTTGTCGGCTCGGGCATCTTCAAGAGCGGCGATCCGGCACGGCGCGCTAAGGCCATTGTCGAGGCCGTGACCCACTTCAACGATCCGCAGATCATCGCCGAGGTGAGCAAAGACCTGGGCGAGCCGATGGTCGGCATCAACGTAAGCACGATGCCGGAGACAGAGCGCATCGCCGGTCGCGGCTGGTGAGCGCGTGCGGTTGGGGACGCTGCGGGCGCGCCGCCGTGCGCTGAAAAGCGCACTACGCGCGGCAGAGCCGCGCGTCGGGGCGAGCGCAGCTCGCCCCAGGCGGCGCGCCCGCCCCACGCACACGCTCCCGACCGCGCTAGGCCCACGCAAGGAGAGCGCATGAAGATCGGGGTACTCGCGCTGCAAGGCGCATTTGTCGAACATGAGAAACTGTTACACAGCCTGGGTGCACGAGCGGTCGAGGTCCGTTTGCCGCCGCATCTGGACGCCATCGATGCGCTGATCATTCCGGGCGGAGAAAGCACCACCATCGGCAAATTAGCCGTCGCATTTAATTTGTTAGAACCCTTGCGCGCCTTTGCCGTGCAAAAGCCCGTCTGGGGCACATGCGCAGGAATGATCATGCTGGCGAAAGACATCGGGCGAGACCAGCCACTGATCGGCGTGATGGATATGACCATCGAGCGTAACGCTTTCGGTCGCCAGGTGGATAGCTTCGAGGTGGAGCTAGACGTACCGGTGCTCGGGCCGCCACCATTCCACGCCGTATTTATTCGCGCGCCGCGTGTGACGCGCGTCGGCGAGGGTGTGGAGGTGCTTGCGCGGCTGGATGACGGAAGCATCGTCGCCGTGCGACAAGGGCATTGGCTGGCAACAGCTTTCCACCCAGAACTCACCTCGGACGCCCGTTTCCACCGCTACTTTTTGCGCGAGGTGGCCGGTTTGCCGCTGAGACAAGCCGCCGAACACGTCTAAAGACAAAAAGCGCGCCCACCCGTCACAGGTAGGCGCGCTTTATGGTCTACGCTGCGGATCACTCCGGCAAATAAACCGTGCACGTCCCCTCGTCAATCGGGCAAACGCGCAAAGGTTCTTCCTCTCCGTCTAACCTCACTGTAAAGGTGGCGCCGCTCTTCTCCGCAATCCAAAAATGACGACGGCTCAGGCCGGTGCTAAACCAACCCAAGAAGCGTCGGCACACGCTGCGTGGCGGCGTGACCTGAGTGCTGTCGGCCCGCACCAACTGATAGCAACCGTCCGGCTCCATACGTGTTGGTGGCTCCAAAATATCCGGACGCTCCCAAGCACGCGCCTCAAAGTGACGCACCGCACCATCCGGCATCTCTTGCTCAAAGATCAACTGGCTGATGTCGAGCGTTCTGGTGCTGGTGTTGACCACCAGGAAGCTATCCGCATCGTAAATCAAGCGCAAGGTATTGTCCTGTTTTTGGGCTTCGGCCTCAGCGGTGGCGTAAGCAATTGCTTGGGCAGCCGCATCCGGATCGTAGAGGAAAACACACTCATTCGTCCCAACCGGACACGTCGCCAAAGGTTGGCTCATGCCCGGAACGGTCACCGTAAAGGTCGCCGTCGGATCGTCGGAAAGCCAAAAATAGCGCGAGGAAATCGCGGTGCGGTAGTAGCCTAAAAAGTACGGGCAATCCGCCGTGCCCAAACGCCAGTTTGTTCCGTTGGTCGTCACGAGCTGGAAACAGCTCCGCCCGGGCATCGCCGTCGGATCAGCGCTGATATCGCTGCGCGCCCACCAGCGCGCTTCATAGCGCAGTGTTGTTCCGTCCGCGCGTTGTTGTTCGAAGACCAACGGGCTGATGTCCAGCCGTTTAGTGCCCTTGTTAATCAGTACAAAATAGCCTTCACCGTCGCCCTCGTCTTTATAAAGCAGGCGGATATTCGCATTTTCCGAAGGCGTGCTGACGGCTGTCGTGCTCGCGGTGGTCGGCGTGGCGCTCGGTGGTGCTTCCGTTTCTGTAGGCGAAGCGGTAGCGGTTGCCGAGGGAGCAGCGGCAACTTCGGCGGTAGATTGAGTCGGCTCTTGAGCCGATGTATGCACGGCGGTCGCTGTGCGCGTGGGCGACGCCGCCTCGACCGTTTCGGTGACCTCGCCGCCGCCCGATGAGGTCGCGTGCGTTGCGGTGACGGTCGGTGCGGTTGCGCTAAGAGCTGTGGGCGTTGTTTCTATGGGCGCTGTTTCTAGCGGTGTCAAGATGCGATCTTTCCACAAAAACGCGGCCACCGTGCCCAGCAGCAATATCAACACCAACAAACATCCGACCCGAGAGCGACGAGGCTTGCGGGGCGTAGCCGTTTCCGAGTCACTGTTTTTTTTCGCTTCCGGCGGCAAAGGGCGCGTCACCCCCGCCGCGCCTTCTCCCACCAAACCGACCTCGCTGGGGTCGGCATAGCTGGAAAGCAACGCTTCCAATCCTTGCTCGTCTAGCTCCAACTCGCCCTTTTGTAACGCGGCTTGCAGCTCTTTTTCTGCTTTGCGCCGCGCAAAACGCCCGGCCAGTCCCTTTTGTGGGCTTTCCGGTTTCTTCAGTGCGCTGGGAGGATGTAGCGGTGTGGGACTGGTTACCGACGCGGTTTCGTCCGGCCAGTCTTCCAATTCGGATGATGGCGCATTCAAAAGCTCGCTGACGGCTGCCGCTCCGTTTGCGGTGGGCTGAGCACGCTCAAAGGCGCGTTTCAGGTCCTCGTAAAGTGCCTTGCCGTTGGGGTGACGACGTTCCGGCTCTTTTTCCAATGCGCGCAAGATCACCGCCTCCACAGCGGGCGGCAAGCCCGGATTATAAAGCGTGGGGGGCGGCGGCGGCTCGTTCAGGTGCTTGAGCGCCACACTCATCACCGAAGGATCGTCAAAGGGCACCTTGCCCGTCAACATTTCATAGATCACAACCCCCAGCGAGTAGAGATCGCTTTGAGCGGTGGCCTGAGCCGAAGAAACCGCCTGCTCCGGCGCGATGTAATGCGCGCTGCCGAAGGTATCGCCCATTGTGCCTTCATGCACGCTGAGCGCCAAGCCGAAGTCCATCAAAATCGCGCGGCCCGTCTTCCTTTCCAACATAATATTGGAAGGTTTGATATCTCGATGGATGACGCCCTGCTCGTGCGCATAGTCCAACGCGCTGGTGATGTCCCGCACGATCTGGAGCACTTCGTCTACGGGCATCCGTTCTCCACGCCGCACATATTCCTTAAGCAAAGAGCGTAAGTCTTTGCCTTCCAGAAAAACCTGCGCCATGTAGTAAATGCCCTCGCTGCGCCCGAATTGATACACACCTACAATATTCGGATGACGCAAATGGGCAATGGCGCGCGCTTCGATCTGAAAGCGGCGCGTATATTCGGCCTCGGTTGTCGTGGCGAAGTCGCTGTCAATCACCTTGACCGCCGCGTAGCGATCTAGGTTTTCGTCGTATCCCTTATAGACGCGCGACATGCCACCCCGACCGAGCAGGTTCAGAATGGTGTAGTCCCCTAGCTTCTTCCCGATTAGCGGATCATCAGTAACCATCGGCGCTCTCGGTGTGTATGGGCGGACAACACAGAGGAAAGACGCACACGCCGCCCAACTGTCATGTGCACACGGACGTTTTTAGTATACCCCAGCCCCTTTGATCACAGAAATCAAACTTTTTCCTTAGTTTATCTTAAGCCCGTCAAAACGGGTAGTTTCCGCAACTCTGCCCGATACAATTCCTATGCGACTTGAAATTGCGTTACAGTGCCCATGTGTGTCGCCTGGCCGAGGTGCTATTTGATGTTCATCACTTTATCACGGTGTCGCATCTTTAATTAAGCATACTGCGGTAGCCCATCCTGACGCCAGCTACGCGCTCTGAAAGAGAAACCAAAACTCCCTCACCCATTTCAACCGCGAGGATATGCCCTTTCCGACCGGTGCGGGGCGATGTTCCATCGGGCGTTTCGTGGTATAAACGGGCAGGGATCGCAGCCGCGCATATGCAGGGGGCGCACAACACCTATGAGCGAGTTTGCCATCGGCACGATTGTTGGGGGATACCAAATCTTAGATATCGTCGGGCAGGGCGGCATGGCGACCGTCTATCGCGCGCACCAACTTTCGATGGATCGCGATGTGGCGCTCAAGGTGTTGCCCCGTCATTTGCTGCGTCAGGCCAACTCGTTGGAGCGTTTTAAGCAAGAAGCCAACATCATCGCACGGCTAGAACATCGCGCTATCGTGCCTGTTCACGATTACGGCGAACATGACGGGCTACCGTATATCGTGATGCGCTATATGGACGGTGGCTCGGTGGCAGAGCTGCTTTTGCACGGTGCACTTTCGCCTCAGCGCGCGCTGCACATCGTGGAACAAATCGCCCCCGCGCTGGACTACGCGCATCAAAAAGGCGTCTTACACCGAGACTTGAAGCCCAGCAATATTTTACTGGACGCCAGCGGTGACGCTTACATCACGGATTTTGGCATCGCGCGCATCTTAGGAGAAAACGCACCATCGCTCACCACCAGCGGCGTGGTGGGCACTCCTTCGTATATGTCGCCGGAGCAAGCTCAGGGGCATAAGCTGGACGGGCGAAGCGATGTGTATGCGCTGGGCGTGGTGCTTTTTGAGATGCTGACCGGCCAACGTCCTTTTGAAGGCGAAACGCCCTACAGCGTGGCCGTGAAGCACGTCACCGAGCCGCCGCCTTCCGCCTGCAAGCTCAACCCAAATTTGCCGCCGAGTGTGGAGCATGTGCTCTATAAAGCGCTGGAAAAAGACCCCGACCGCCGCTACCAAACCGCTGCCGAACTGGCCCAGGCGCTACGTCATGCCCTGGAGCATCCGCACGATGTGCCCGCTACTTCGTCTATGGCGGAAACCGAGCCGTCGCTCAATCAAGCGCTCCGCGAAGGAGCAGCACGGCGCGGGCAACCGTTGCCTTCTGCGTACACCTCACCGCTGGCCCAACCCGGCGCCCCCGTGCGCTCGCTAACGCCCAATTTGCAAGTGCTGCCGCCCTATGTGCCAACCGGCGCGCAACCTTACGGACGCCGCTGGGGACGAGTACGCCGTCGCACTTCTCGCCGTATACCTTGGGCCACGTGGGCGCTGATGGCGCTGGTGCTCGGCGGTGTTTTGCTGGTGATGTTGGCAGGGAGCTTATATTATTGGCTGGAGCTTTCCCCTGTGCCTGCGGCGGAAAATGATTATGCCGCCACCGCGATCTACAAGCTCACGGCCACACGCCAAGCCATAGAAGCGCAACGCGCGCCTTCGTCTACGCCTGCGCCCACGCTGGCGCTCCACACAACGACGGCCACGATAGCGGCCACAATCATCCCCACAAACACCCCCTCACCGTTGCGCGCCTCGCTTACGTTGCAGCGCACACCCACCCCCTGAGCGTGTGCGCGTGGTGGGGTATGACGCCCCCTTTTGTTCCGAACGCGCAAGCTACATGGCCTCGCGCGACGTAGTCAGCTTCAGTCCACGTTCTGCATAGCGTGCCAATGTTTCTTCCGCTTGCGCCTCAAAGTCAATTTCCGGGTGCGCCACCGAGGACATGCAATCGGTTAGCACGTGCCACTTGGCGATCTCCTGCGGGCGGTCGGCGAAAACGCGCATGACCGTTCCCAGCGTTTCCAGCACGCAATGGCTTTTGGCCTGCCCTGCCACATAAATCCGCTCATAGTGGGTCAGTTCGTCCACAAAAGCGCGGTTCAGTTCCCCCTGTGGCTCGCCCGGCACTTTGACCTCCGGCTCCAGCAGCGAGTAGTGCTCGGTTTTTGGCAGTGTCCCTTTGGGCAACAAAATCGGCTGGGCGGCTCGTGCCGCCGCGTGGTAGATGATCGCTTCGTAAAGCGCGGGCGTGATGCTGTGCCCGGGCGTGCCCATCAGCGTATGGTACGGCCAGATCATCAACGTTTTTTTGGCGCGGGCCTCTAACTCACGCACATAGTGCCGTGACCATTGCGGCTCAAAAAGCGGCTTCCAGCGCCCTGCTTCCACCTCTGCCGCCGTGATCGGCGTGAAGGGGGCGGGATGTTCTCCCTGCGGACCCAGCCACCACGTAGGGAAAAAGATTTGCGTCGGGATGTGGCTATCCAGCGAAACCGCGATCCGCGTCAGTGCGCCCACGTGCGCAAAGATCCACGCAATGGTTCGGCGCGTATCTTCGACCGCGCCGGGAACGCTCAGCGCGCCGTCCGTGTGCACAAAGTCCACTTGCGGGTCCACCAGCAACAACAACACGCGCCGCGCGTCCTTTTCGGCGGGCGGCAGCCCGAGCGCTTGCCCCGCTTGCACGGCGGCGGCCACATCCGGCACGTAAAGCGTTCCCACGCGCTCCGCTCGGTAAAAATCCGGCGTTTGAGCGAGCATTGTTCCACCTCCTGAAAACTCTCCCGCCCTCAGCATACCTCAAAAAACACGGCGGCTGAGCACCATCCCAGCCGCCGCCCAAACCCAAGTGCGGGGAACGTGCGCGCTACGCGCTGACGATCTCGTAAGCCGTGCCTTCCCACACAAAGATCACTCGCTCGCCCAGCGCCAAGAACTCGCCCACCGTCGGCCCGAGATCCAACAGCGCGAAATACTCGTCGCTGAGGAAGCGTACCTGGACGGGGGTCATGCGCTCCGGATCGTAGCTTGTATCCACCCAAACGCCGTTCCGCCAAACAAACGTGCGGTCGCCCACGTAACGCACACGCTGCGCGCCAACGTCGGCGCTGCTTGCTCCCGCCTCGTCCGCGCCGATGCGCATCGCCGTTGGTGCGGCCATAGGCGCTTCGGCGTCGGCCAAGCCGGCGGCCATTTCCGCCGCGTCTACTGCCGCTTGTCCGCTGGCAGGAGCGTTGAACTGGGGCGCGAAAGGCTCTCGTTCTTCGACGGTGTCCAGCGGCACGATGTCGTCCTCGGTGATCAAAAACGACGTGTACGGCGTGATGATGCCATAGCGCAGGCTCAGCCGCACGATGCTATCCACCAGCTCCGGGTCTTCGCCGTGTAGCCGAATGGCGTTCAACAGCGCCCCGATCTTGCGCGTTGCCCACAAGCGCGGGATAAAAGGTTCGCCGCCCGCGTTGTCGCGGAAGCGCACCTCATAGCTGTATGTCTGGCGGCTGTCTTCCAACTCGCCGGAAAGCCGCACGGTCGCCGTGCCGCCGTCCCGATAGCGTCCCACCACGATCAGTTGCGACCCGACAAACAGATCGGGCAGCGGCGCGGCGGGGTACATATCCTCAACATGCACACCTTCGACTTCCAGCTCCAAGTCGGTGAGCACCGGCGCGCTGATCTTGCTATAGAGCGCGCTCACCTCGTCGTCTATGCGCTCCTCCGGGCGCACATAGGCCGAAACACCGCGCAACTTCTGGGCGAGTTGGTCCAACAAGAACGTGTCCACGTCGTAGCCCACGCCAAAGGCGAAAAGACGCACGTTCGGCGGGGCTTCTTCGGTGATGTGGCTCAAGATGGATGCCGTGTCGGTTTCGCCTTCGGTGGGCAGCCCGTCGGTCAGGAAGAGGATCACGGTAGGGCGTTCGCGTTCGGCCATCTTCAGCGCTTCGCCGAGCGCGCCGTCAATGTCCGTGCCGCCGAGCGCGTCCAGACTATCCAGCCACTCCGCCGCGTCTTTGGCCTCGGAAATCGGCTGCAGCTCGTCGGCGTAAACCCGCCAACCGGTGCTAAACGCGATCACGTTGAAGCGGTCTTCGGCGTTGAGATTTTCCAGCACGAACTGCGCCGCCGCGCGCGCTTGTTCCCACTTCGGCCCGAACATCGAGCCGGACTGATCCACCACCAAGATCACGTCCTTGGGGATCACACGGACGGCGTCTTGACGGACCGGCGGCGTAATCAGCAGCGCAAAGAAGCCGTCTTCGCGCGCGCTTTCGCGGTAGCTGAGCAAATTTACGCTGATTGTCTCTTCGGCCAGACTGTAGTACAGGCTAAAATCCTCTTCCGGACGCACGTCGGCAGCCTCGTAGCCCACGCGGAAGTTGTAGTCATCCTCCCGCGAGATCGCCACAGGGTGCGAAGGCGAGTAGATCGTGCTGATCGGGTCTTTGGAGTGCACGCGCACGTCTACGCTGAGCTGCTCCACCGCGCGGTGGGTCAGGTAGTCGGTGCGTAGCGGATAGACGTAGTGCACCAAGCCGTCCTCAACCGGCAGCAGTTGGCCGTACTCGATCTCGATCTTCACCTCGTCCCCGGGTTGGATGGGGAAGACGTTGGCCTGAATGGCGTTCGTGCCCACATATTCCAACAGCGCGGGGTCGCGCATTCGCCGCACGATCTCGTCGTAAATGTCGCGCGCCTCGTCCGCTTCCAAAATGCGCGCCTCCACCCGTTTCCCGTCCACCCACATCACCAACTCGGAGACCGCCGCGCCACGTGGCAAGGGGAAAAGGTACGTCCCTTCGGCCATGCGGTCGCTGCGGTTCGCGAAAATTTGCTCGATGCGCGTGGTGGCGATCTGGTTGTCTATCGTCACGTGCACACGGTGCGCCGTGATCACAACGCCGCTATCCACCCAAAAGGGCAGTTGGGCGGCGGGGCGCACAGCCGAGGCATACGCTGCGCTGACCCCGCTCAGCAGCGCGCTACCTACGATCGCAATCAGAGCCACGCTCGTCCATATCGTCCATATCCGTTTCATGGCAGGCCTCCTAGCCACAGAATGTGTCGCGTTTGTTTCTACGGCTAAGACGCCCACCGCAGGAGAAAAGTTCCCGCCCCAAAAGAAAATCGCCGCTTCCCCTCGATCCGAGATGCGGCGATTTGAGCGCGTTTAGCCTCGGTGGGCTAAGTTACTGCGGAGGTGGGGTGGCGTCCCGCGAATAGCCCGGCGCGACTATCGCCACATAAAAAGCATCGAAGCCGCCACCGTTGGGGTTGCGCTCCCAAACTTGGATATCGTCGCGGCCTTCGCGCGCACTACGCCAAATCTCCGTTGCCAATGGCCCTTCCAGCCAGCGAGACTCTTTGTTGGCGGCCAGCTCGTGGAGCGTGAAGGGCGCGTCTTGCCACCAAATCCAACTGGGCGCTTCTTCGTCCAGCGGGGTAGCGTAAGCGCTGACCCAGCCCGCCGTCGGCTCGACAAGCACCGGGGCGTCGCTGAGCTGCTGGCAGCTTTCCAAGATGCGGATATAGCTATTTTGCGGCCAAGAAGTGTAACGTCGCACGGTGTGCGCTTGGCCGTAGAGCATGACCGTGACGCTTTCCATCACCGGCTCTTCATAGCTGGGGGGGACAAGCTCATCTTCCCACGTATAAAAGCCGCGATTGATGATCTCTTCTAGAAAGCCGCGCATCGTTTCCTCGTCAATGCGCCCTTCCAGGATCGTTTCCGAGCCGTCCGCGTTGGTGACGCTCCACACCACACGCCCATCTCCCCAAATGGTGCAAGGGGGAATGCTGTTCAGGTCAACGGCAGGCGGCCCATCCACCATGCGCGCATCCAGCCGCACAATGATCGCGTTGGGGTCTCGCTCCCAGTCAAACGGCCCGATCTGTCCTTCTTGTTCGGCAGGCGGAGTTGTTTGTGTTTTTCCTCCACACGCCGCCAAGACCAAAAGCACCAAAACGCTTCCTGCGAGCAGCCAGCTTTTGCGCTGCATATCGGACTCCTTCGCCATACGTGCCGCTTTTTGTTGAAGTCGTGCCCATTTGGATTTTAGCTTGCTCGCTCTGAGGGGACAAACTAGGGGGAGCGGGAGGCATTCCAAGCCGAGGGCGAGTTTGCAACTTTCGAGGAACAAGATTGAGGCGCGCGCGTTTGTCTTGCCGCCGACAGCCGCCCCCGCGTCCCCCAAAAGCGCGTTTTCCCCCAATCAAGAATGCCCTGCCAAAAAAACTTTGCGGTTTGCAAATTTTGCACTAAACTGGGGATGGTAGCGGAGCGCACGGGCGCTCCAGGGTTGGACTTTGCAGGCAAGAAGAGTTTTTAGGAGTTAACGTATGTTCAGAAAAGCTATCGTTTTGTCTTTGGCCGTCGTGTTGATTTTGAGCGGGGTGATCGTGGCTGCGCCGCGTGCCAGCGCGCAGGATGAGATCACTTTCGGCGTTATTCTCGTTGGCCCCAAAGACGATCACGGTTGGAGCCAAGCTCATTATGAGGCCGGGCGTTATGTGGAAGAAAATCTGCCCGGCGCCAAGATGATCGCGCTGGAAAGCCTGAACTCGGCAGCCCGTCCAGAAACGACGTTGGACCAGGTGGTCGAAGACATGGTCGACCAGGGCGCCAAGATCATCTTCACCACCTCGGCGGACTTTGAGGTGGATACGTCGGTGGTGGCCGAGTTCTATCCTGATGTGGCTTTCGTCAATATTTCCGGTGACGATGCGCTTTGGGGCATCGCGCCGCCGAACTTGGGCAATATCATGGGCCAGATGGAATATGGCAAGATGATCGCCGGTTGCGCCGCCGCGCTGAAGACCGAAAGCGGTAAAATCGGCTACATCGGCCCGCTGGTTGACCCCGAAACCGTGCGCCTGACCAACTCGGTTTATTTGGGCGCGCGCTATTGCTATGAGCACTATCGCGGCATGAACCCCGACGACTTGGACTTGGCCGTGACCTGGATCGGCTTCTGGTTCAATATCCCCGGCGTCACGCTGGACCCGACCGAAGTCGCCAACGCCTTCCTGGACGAGGGGCGCGATGTGCTGCTTTCCGGCATCGACACCACCGAGGCGATCGTGGTTGCCAGCCAGCGCGCCGCCGAGGGCGAGACGGTGTGGGCCGTGCCCTATGACTATCAGGGCGCTTGCGAAACCGCGCCGGAAATTTGCCTGGGCGTGCCGTACTTCAACTGGGGCCCCGCCTATCTGCGCGCCGTTAAGGCCGTGCAAGAAGGCACTTGGGAGGCCTCCTGGGAATGGGACGGGCCGGATTGGGCCGACATCAACAATCCGGACACCAGCGCGGTCGGCTTCGTTTACGGCGACGGCCTGACCGAAGACGACCGGGCGATGTTGGATGAATTCATCGCGGCGCTCGGCGCGGGCGCGATGGGCGAAGAGGGCGGCTTGAACCTGTGGGTTGGCCCGTTGAACTTCCAGGACGGCTCGGTCTTCTTGGAAGAAGGCGAAACCGCCACCCCCAAGCAGATTTGGTATCAAGCGCGCAACGCTGAGGAAGCGGCCAGCTTGGAAGAAGTGACCCCGCCGCAATTGCTGCAAGGCGTGACAGGCTCGGTTGAGTAGCCCCAAACTGTGGGGCTGTTGCCAGGGAGAGAGGCGTCCGCTTCTCTCCCTTCGCTTTATCTCCTACCATCGTAGCTAAAAAGTAGAGAATTCCTTATGCGCGTTGAACTGCAACAGATTTCCAAAACGTTCGGGCGCGTGCGGGCCAATCAAGATATTTCCCTCACCTTTGAAGAAGGCCATATCTACGCCGTGTTGGGTGAAAACGGCGCGGGCAAGTCCACCTTGATGAAAATTATGTCCGGCTATCAGGCCGCCGACAGCGGCCACGTGGTGGTGGACGGCCAGTCCCTCGAACTGCGCGCCCCAACAGACGCTATCGAACATGGGATCGGGATGCTTTACCAAGACCCGCTGGACTTCCCCCCGTTCACCGTGCTGGAAAACTTTATCGCAGGGCGACCTGGCGGCGTCTTCCCCGACATGGAAGCGGCACGGCAGCATTTTTTGGAGCTGACCGAACGCTTTGGCTTCGCGCTCGACCCCGACCGCTATGTGGATATGCTCACCATCGGAGAACGACAGCAACTGGAAATTTTGCGCTTGCTCTCGCTGGGCGTGCGTGTGCTGATTTTGGACGAGCCAACGACGGGGATCAGCGCGGAGCAAAAGCAAGCGCTCTTCAATGTGCTCAAGTCCCTGGCGCACGACGAGCAGATGACCATCATCCTCGTTTCGCACAAGCTCGAAGACGTGATCGAGCTGTGCGACCACGCTTATGTGCTGCGGCGTGGACGTTTTGTGGGCGAAAAGGAAATCCCTTGCCCCATCCCCCAATTGGTCGAGCTGATGTTTGGCAAGGTGATCGAGCGCAAAGAAGTCCCGCGCGTTTCGGTGGGCGCACCGGTGTTGGAAGTGGAAAACTTGGCACTCAGCAGCCATCGCCTGACGGTCGAAAATCTCTCGCTGACCGTGCACGAAGGCGAGGTGATCGGCTTGGCCGGGCTGGATGGCAGCGGGCAAGGCGCGTTTATCCGCTCGATCAGCGGCCTTTTTCCGCCTATGCGGGGCACGATCCGCGTGGACGGGCGCGATATGACCCGCGCTTCCTACCACGACTTTGCGGCGGCGGGCGTGGCGTTTTTGCCGGCAGGCCGCCTCGAAGAAGGCTTGATCGCGGGGATGACGCTCACCGAACATTTTGCGCTGACCTTGCCCAGCCGTGCACCCTGGGTGAACTGGGTGCGGGCTTGGCGCGTGACCCAAGAGCGTATCCAGCACTTCAACGTCAAAGGGCGGCCCAACAGCCCGATCCAAACACTTTCCGGCGGCAACCAACAGCGTTTTGCGCTGGCGCTTTTGCCGGACAATTTGCGCTTGTTGCTTTTGGAGCACCCCACGCGCGGGTTGGACGTGGAAAGCGCGAATTACATTTGGGAGCAATTGCTCGCCCGCAGAGAGCAAGGCACGGCGATCATCTTCATTTCCGCCGAATTGGACGAGATCGTCGCCTATAGTGACCGTGTGATGGTCTTTTTCGGCGGGCAAACGACGTTGGTGGAAGACCGCGCCCAAATGACCGTTGGACACCTGGGCGAGCTGATCGGCGGGAGGATGTAGCGATGCAGCAAACCTCAAAACAACCCACATCGTCCGCATGGCCGCAGTGGAGCTTGCAAATGCTTTGGCGCAGCTTTTTGGATATGCTGCCGGCCATGCTCGCGCCATTGGTCGGGGTTGTGGTGGCTTTCGGGATCATCATCCTGATCTTGAAGTGGCAGGGCGCCGACGCACAGGTGGCTTGGGACTATGTTTACGAAGGCTCGCTGGCGACCGCCGCCAAGCGCGCCGATCTGGTCGCTTTTTGGATGCCGCTGGCATTGACCTCTTTGGGGCTGGTGCTTACCTTCACCGCCGGTTTGTGGAATATCGGCGTAGAGGGGCAGATCGTCATGGGCGCGATCGGCGCAACTTGGGCGATCCGGCTCTTTGCAGAAAGCAAGGCCCCGCCTCTGGGGTTGGAAATGGGCCGCACAGGGATTTTGATCACCAGCTTTATTTTTGCGGCGATAGCCGGAGCGCTTTGGGCGACGGTGGCGGCGGTGCTGAAGACGCGCGGCGGCGTAAACGAGATTTTCGGCGGCGTGGCGTTGAACTTCATCGCGCAGACCTTCAACATGTACCTGGTTTCTAACGGCGGCCCTTGGCAGCCAGCCGGCAGCCGCGCCACCGAAACCGCACGCTTCCCGAAGATCGCGCGCTTGCCTGCAATGGAGAACTACCGACGGTTGAGTCCGACCACGATCTATATGACGTTGGCGGCGTTTGTCGTCGTCGTCGTGATCATGTACATCTCGCGTTGGGGGTTGCAGCTCCGCGCGCAAGGCAAAAACGAGAAGTCCGCCTTTTTGCTGGGCGTGCACACCCAGCGCAACGCTATCGCGGCGATGGCCGTTTGCGGCGGCATGGCAGGCGTGGCGGGCGCTTTTCGCGTGATGGCCCCGGACGTGGTCAAGCTGACCGCAACGCCTTCCGGCGGCATCGGCTTTCAGGCGATTTTGGTGGTCTTGTTGGCGGCTACGTCGGTTTTGCTTGTGCCGTTTGTGTCGTTTGCCTTCGCGGTGCTTTCTAAGGGTGGGCAACGCATGGAAAGCGGCTTTCAGTGGGACTTCGACATCACGCTAGACCGCTCGCTGGTGCGCGTGTTGCAAAGTACGGTGGTGTTGATGGTGGTGCTGGCCTTTGGCGTGCGCAACCGTTTCTTCCCCCCGCGCAGCGTGCAGCCGATCCCAGATGACGAGGAAGAGATAGACCGCACCTGAGTTGTTGGGTGAGCACGGTTTGCGGGATGTGTTTGTGATGCAGGAGTGGGAATACTTGACGCTTTACATCTCCGGCGCGCTGGACTTCCCCGACCCGGTAGAGCGGGCGGAGCTGCTCCGCTGGGCGGGCAAGGCGATCTCCCAGCAACTCAACGCTTATGCCGAACAAGGTTGGGAAGTGATGAACTTGCGCTGGCTTTCGGATGTGGAAGTGATGGTGACCTTCAAGCGCGCTTGGCAGCCCGCCGGAGATGCAGACAACACAGCATACGAGGATACAGAACCATGACCGGACTTGAAAGCACACTGCGCGGCATCGTGCGCGCAGCGGCGCCGATTGTGATCGCAGGGCAAGGCGAGCTGATCACCGAGCGTTCCGGCGTGATCAATTTGGCGTTGGACGGAACGGTGATGCTTTCTGCCATGACCGCGCACGCCGTCGTGCGAAACACCGGCAGTTTGACCACGGCGGTTTTGGCAGCGATGGGCGTGGGCGCGGCGATCGCGTTTATCGTCGTTTTTTCCAGCATTGCGCTGAAGCTCAACCAAGTGGCGGTCGGTTTCATCTTGACCATCTTGGCCGCCGACCTAGCCGTTTTTCTGGGCAAGCCGCACTTCAACCAGCCCGGCAAAGAAATCCCTCACGCGCCGATCCCCGTCCTCAAAGATATTCCGCTCCTGGGGCCGGTGCTTTTTGACCACAACATATTGATCTACTTCAGCCTCTTTTTGACCGTCGCGGTGTGGTTTTATATTTACCGCACACGCCCCGGGCTGACGTTGCGCAGCATCGGCGAACAACCGGAAGCGGCCTTTGTGCGCGGCACGCCGGTAAACTTGCTACGCTACGCTTATACGCTGCTCGGTGGCTCGCTGGTGGGGTTGGCGGGGGCTACATACTCGCTTTCGGTCAAGTTGGGCTGGAAGGAAGACCTCAGCGGCGAAGGCTGGATCGCGCTCGCCATCGTGATCTTCGGCTTGTGGGTGCCCTGGCGCGTGGCGCTGGGCGCGTATCTGATCGTGGGGTTGCGTTCGGTGGCGATTGACTTGCAGGACAACAACGTGATCGACCTGCCTTCGCAGATCGTCAATATGTTGCCCTGGACGCTGATGATCATTACGCTGCTTGTGGCAACCAGCGGCGTGTTGACCAAGCTCGACAGGTATACGCCGGATCGCTTCAAACCGGTGGTGCGTCGCTTTACGCGCGCCGCGCCGCCGCAAGCGCTCGGCGTGCCTTTTGAAAAGCATTAGCACGTAAGCGCCAGAAGAGGAGTATACGGGGTGGGCACATCCGTAACCGAAGAGCTAAAAGCACGCATCCGCGCCGAGGGCCAGTACCTCGGCGACGGTATTTTGAAAATTGACGGCATCCTCAATCACCAGATGGACCCCAAGTTGATCCAGGCAATGGGGCAGGAGATCGCGCGGCGCTTTCAAGAAGCACGCCCTACGCGCATCTTGACGGCGGAAGTTTCCGGCATTGCGCCTGCCTTGATGGCGGCGCTGGCGTTGGATGTGCCGATCGTCTACGCGCGCAAGCATAAGCCGCTCACCATGTACGGGCCGATCTTTTTGGAAACCGCACCCAGCCCGACCAAAGGCGGCGAAGTCAATTTGATGGTGGCGGCGGAGTATTTGCCCGCCGGTGAGCGCATCTTGATCGTGGACGACTTCCTCGCCTCCGGACGCACGCTTTTTGCCCTCGCGCGTATGGCGCAAGAAGCGCGCTGTACACTGGTAGGTATCGCGGTGATCGTCGAAAAGGCGTTTGAGAGTGGGCGGCAAAAATTGATGGAAAAGTACGGCGTGCCGGTGGAGTCTTTGGTCGTCATCACCAACATGGACGAACAGCGCATCGAGTTCGCCGACGACCCGCCCCGCACGGTGGAGGTCTGAGCGTGTCGCTCAAACGCGGCGGGCTGGTGATCTTGGACTACGGCTCGCAAACCGCGCAACTGATCGCGCGGCGAGTACGCGAAGCGGGCGTTTATGCGGCGCTGTTATCGCACACGGCCACGCTTGCCCAGGCGCGCCAAGCCGTGCCGGACTTTCGCGGCGTGATCCTTTCCGGCGGCCCGGCCAGCGTCTACGCGACGGACGCCCCCACCCTGCCCGCGTGGGTTTTGGACGTGGGCGTGCCGGTGTTGGGCATTTGCTACGGGATGCAGTTGCTGACCCAAGCGCTTGGGGGGCGGGTGGCGGCGGCCTCACGCCGTGAATATGGCCCCGCCATGCTGGAGATCGTGGACGCGCGCGGACTTTTTGCGGGCATGGAGCGCCGCCAAACCGTTTGGATGAGTCACGGCGACCGCGTGGAGCGCTTGCCGGAAGGTTTTTTGGCGCTGGCCCACACGTCCAACGCCCCCTACGCGGCTATCGCCCACCGTCAACGTCCGCTTTTCGGCGTGCAGTTTCACCCGGAAGTGCAACATACCCCGCGCGGTGCTGAGATGCTGCGCAACTTTGCGCTGGAAGTGTGCCGCGCCCCCGCCCACTGGACACCGGACAACTTCATCACAGAAGCCGTGCAAGCGATCCGTGAACAAGTGGGGCAAGGGCGGGTGTTGCTGGGCATGAGCGGCGGGGTGGACTCGTCCGTCGCGGGTGAGCTGATCCACCGCGCGGTCGGCGAGCAGCTCGTGCCGGTGTTTGTGAATAACGGCTTGTTGCGCCTGGGAGAAGCCGAGCAAGTGGTCGCCTTGGCCCGTCAACTGGGGTGGCGCAACTTCACTGCCGTTGACGCCACCGAAGAGTTTCTTTCGGCGCTGCGCGGCGTGAGCGAGCCGGAGGAAAAGCGCCGCATTATCGGGCGCACCTTCGTTGAAGTTTTTGAGCGCACCGCCGAGCGCTTCGGCCCGTTGGACTGGCTGGCACAAGGCACGATCTATCCGGACGTGATCGAAAGCGCGGGTACAGGGCGCAAAGGCGCGCACCGCATCAAGTCGCACCACAACGTAGGCGG
>JALSSH010000129.1 GCA_026984385.1 Ardenticatenia bacterium
CGGGGATGTGGACTTGGTCATCTTCGGCAAGGAGTTCGCCGACATCGCCTCGGACGCACACATCTATCAGACCGCGCGCAAGCTCGGTTGGAACATGCTCGGCGCGGTCGCCAAGATCGAGGCGCTGGACGTGACGGCGGGCACGATCACCGTGCAACGCTTAACCGAGCAAGGCACGCTCACCGTGACCAGCGCGCTCCCCGCCGTGATCAGCGTGCTCAAAGACATCAACGAGCCGAAGTACCCGACCTTTATCGGCATCCGCAAAGCCACCAAAGCCAAAATCCCCGTTTGGGACTTGGCCGAGCTGGGCTTGAGCGCGGACGATGTGCAGCCGAAGGCCGCCGTACTCGGCTACCGTGAGCTGCCCAAGCGCGAGGGCGAAGTGGAGATCATCGAAGGCGCAACCGCGCGTGAAAAGGCCGAAAAACTCGCCGAAAAGCTGCTGGAGGAGAAAGTGATATGAGCGCCAATGTCTTCGTGTGGGTGGAACAGCACGCGGGCAAAGCGTTACCCGTCGCTTGGGAGGCGCTGGGGTTGGCGCGGCAGCTTGCGGGCGAGGGGCAGGTCACGGCGCTGGTCTTCGGCCAGGGCGTGGACGCGGTCGTGCAAGAAGCCTTCGCCTACGGCGCGGACGCCGCGATCAAAGCCGAGGACGCCACACTCGAACACTTCCGCTTTGAGCCGTATGTGGCGCTGCTGACCAAGTTGGTGCAAGAACACCAGCCGAATATCGTGCTGGCGGGCGCCACCACCGCAGGCCGTGAGCTTCTGGCGGGCACGGCTGCGGACGTGGAAGCGGGCATCTTGACCGATGTCACCGAGTTGACGTTGGAAGCGGGTAAACTGCACGCCGTGCGCCCCGTGATCGGCGGGAAAGTGCTCAGCGTGGAGACGATCACCGCCGACGGGCCGCAGTTCGCCACGTTGCGGGCGCGCGCCTTCAAAGCCGCCGAGCGCGTTGAGGGCCGCAGCGGTGAGGTACACGAGGTGGCCGCTGTGCTGGCTGAGGACGCGATCCCGACCAAGATCACGCAGATCGAAGAGACCGAGGGCGGCGTCAGCTTGACCGACGCCAGCATCATTGTTTCCGGCGGGCGTGGCGTCGGCGGGCCGGAGGGCTTCGAGCCGGTGCGCGCGTTGGCGGAAGTGCTCGGCGCGGCGGTGGGGGCCAGCCGTGCGGCGGTTGACGCGGGCTGGATTCCCTACGAGCACCAGGTCGGTCAGACCGGCAAAGTCGTTTCGCCCGATCTGTACATCGCGGCGGGCATCTCCGGCGCTATCCAACACCAAGCCGGTATGCGCACCTCCAAGGTGATCGTCGCTATCAACACCGACCCGGAAGCGCCGATCTTCAAGTTGGCGCGCTACGGCGTCGTGGACGACCTGTTCGAGATTCTGCCTGCGCTGACCGAAATTTTCAAGGAAAAGCTGAGTTAGGCACACTCTGTGCTATAGTTAGGGTATAGGCTTAAAACTATAGCTAAGGAGGCAGGAAATGTTGGAATTTCTCTTGAGTAGCACTTGGCGCATTGCCCGCATCGTGATCGGGATCGTCCTGATCGTCGTCGGTTTGCTCGTGGTTAAAGGGACGGCGGGCATTGTGCTGGCCGTCATCGGCGCGGTGTTGCTTGTGCTCGGGCTTTTGAACGTCTGCATCCTCGCCAAGTTGTTGGGTGGCGGCGGGGGCAGCGCTGAGTAAGCACGTCTCGCCTGTTTCATCGCATCACACAGCCGCCGGAGCGTCACGCTTCGGCGGTTTTTTATGTCACTGTTCCGTGACCGGTTATGGCGCGTCGTCTTCGCGCTTGCGCTTCTTTTCCAACAATCGTTCGACCGCCGAGCGTGTGTCAGAGGGGGGCGACGCTGTGGGCGCGACGGGACGGGGAGCGTCCATCGGCGGGGCAGCGCGGGGCGGCAGTGCGTCCTCACGCGGGCGCTGACGGGCGTGGGCGCGTGCTTTGGCTTGCTGCAAGCGGCGGATCGGCTCGGGGGCAGAGGACTGAGGCGACGGGCGGCGGCGTGCCAAACGTCTGCGCAGCCGCCCCCACATGCCGCGCCCGAGCACCACGCGGCGCACGGCAATATCCAGCGGCCAAAGCAACGCCGCCAACACCAGCAGCGCGGGCCAGATCGGTTGGGCAGCTCGGCGTTGGGCCAGGTCGTGGGCGAAAACGCGCGCGGGCGTCTCCCTCACTTCGTGCCCGCCCGTCAGCGCGGCGAGCGTTGCCAGCAAGCGACGCGGCGCGGCGGGGTCGTCGGGCGGGCGGTACTCGTCCGAATAGCCGCGCACCCAGCCGACCGTTTGCCGCACGCTGAGCGGGGTTAGCGCGTCGGGCGGGGTGCTGCCCGCCACAGTGACAAAGTACGCGCCCTGGCTGCGCGGCGTGAACACGCCTTCGTAGCGCCCGGGCGCCACTTGGCGCAAAGGGACGCGCTCGGTCTCCAGCGTGCCCGCTGCCACGACCGCCGCTTCCAGCTCCAGCCCGTTGAGGAAGTCGCCCTCTGTGTCGCGCGCTTCCACCGTGATCGCGGCCTGCTCGCCGCGCAACGAGACGCGCGTCTGCACATTTTCCGCGCTGACGGGCGTCACCGTCCAGCGCACCGCCCGCCCCCAAAAGTCCGCGTAGCCGTCCCAGGCGACCCAGTCCGCCGCCCAACGGCTGCTCGCGTCCGAAGTGAAGGCCACCGCTCGCCCCAAGCCGTATTGCCACGTCGCCAAGATCGGGTCGTCGTAAAGCCCGCGCAACGGCACGCTGGCGGTTGGCTTGGCCGAGCTTGCCACGTAGCCGCGCAGCGGCGGCACGCTGACCAGCGGCGCGGTGATCGGGTGCGGCGCTTCGAGGCGCGGCGAAAACAGCTCCTCCACGATATAAGATCGCGTCGCCATGAGCGTTTCGGCGGTGAAGATGGCCGGAATGGTGGAAACGTCATACGCCAGATGAAACTGGCCGTTGCCCGCCTGGGCCACGTCTTCTAGCCAGGGCGCGTAGCCCGCGCCCACCGCCACCACCGACGTGGTGATCCCGCTGTTTTGATACATGCGCGTCACGGTCGGCACGATCCCGCCCGGGTCGGCGCCGCCGTCGGTCAAAAGGATGATGTGCTTGATAGGCGAGGGATCGTCGCGCAGCACCTGGTCGGCGGCCAACACGCTTTGGTAAATGTTCGTGCCGCCGCCCGGGCGCAACGTGCCCACCAGTTCGCGCAGATGTTGGCGGTTGGCCGCGTCGCCCACCTCTTGGATCGGCACAACCGGATAGGCGCTCACGTCAAAGGAGAGCACGCCGACGTGGTCGCCGTCGTCCAAAAGGTCAATCGAGCGCAAAACGGCCTCTTTGGCGATGTCCAGATTGGAAATTCCGCTCGGGCTGGCGATTTCCATGCTGCCGGAGCGGTCGATCACAAAAAGCAGCGTCATCGGCGGGATGCGCTGCGGATCGCGGATGCGCATTTCCACCGGCAACGTTTCTTCCAGCGGCGTTTGGAAGTAGCCGCCCACCCCGTAGCTCTGCGGCCCGCCGATGACGACCAGCCCGCCGCCCAAATCTCGCACGTAGGCTTGCAGCGCGGCCATGCGTTGCGGCGTGAGCGCGGTCGCCGAGACGTTCGCCAGCACAATCGCGTCGTAGCTGCTGAGCGCGGCCAGCCCATAGGGAAGTTCCTGCGCGCTGGTCGTTTCCAAACGCAAATCGGCGCTTTCCAACGCGGGACGGAGCGCTTCGATCTCGCGCGGGTCGTCGCTGACCAGGAGCGCGCGCGGCGGCCCTTGCACTTCGGTAAACGCCGCCAACCGATTGTTTTGGTAGAACGTGTCCGCGCCGTGCGGCTGCACCGTCACGGTGAAGTCTACGAAACCGGCAGCGGGCGCGGTCAGTTCAAAGGTTTCGCGGCTTGTGCCTACGGGCAGCTCAACCGTG
>JALSSH010000130.1 GCA_026984385.1 Ardenticatenia bacterium
GACCTGCCTACCGAGGAGCTGCTCGCCGCTGCGCTGAAACACGCCGCGCAAGCCCGCCCCGCTTCCCAACGCCGTGAGTTCCTCATCCACGCCGGAAGGCACGTCGCCACGTTGTTGGCGCAAGATATGGCGCGTTTGCAACACGTGCTGCGCCTGATCCGCGCTGCGCTATAGCCCACAAGGAGCGGAACAATGACCGCACATGACCCGAATCTGCCCACCCACCCCGACCCCGACGATTTGGACGCTTGGTTTGCTTCCGCGCCGCCGATGCCCACCGCCGCCGCCGAACGTATCGCAGGGCGGCGCAAGCTCGGCGTGATCGTCGGCGGCTCGCTTAATCGCGGGCTGGAGGTGAAGCTCGACCGCGATACGGATATGGAGGCCCTGGCCGTCGGAAGCTATGTGGTGGTGCAAGGGCGACACAAAGACTTTTTCTGCATGATCACCGACATCATGTTAGAAACGGCCAACCCCGCCATCCGCAGCGACCCGCCGGACATCAGCGATCCGTTTTTGGCCGAAGTTTACGGCGGCACGGCGGCTTACGGCGTGTTGCATGTGGCGCCCGTGCTGGTCATTGACCGTCAGGAAGGCGCGCCCCGCCCCGTCAAGACCGTGCCCGCGCACTTTACCGCCGTGCAAACCGCCACCGCCGAAGATGTTAACCGCATCTTCGGCGAAGAAGACGCCGAGCACTTCAACATCGGCGCGCCGCTGGAGCTGGAACACACGCAAGTCAACCTGGACTTGCGCCGCTTGGTCGAACGCTCGGTCGGTGTTTTCGGCAAGAGCGGGACGGGCAAAAGCTTCCTGACGCGCATGGTGCTTGCGGGCATCATCAAAAACGACGTGGCCGTCAACTTGATCTTTGACATGCACAACGACTACGGTTGGTCGGCGCGCGACGAGCGCGGCACGCAAGTTAAAGGGTTGCGCCAACTTTTCGGCGCGGGCAAAGTCGCCATCTTCACGCTGGACGCCGAGGCGACCCGTCGGCGCGGCGTCTCCCCGGACTACGAGGTGGTGATCCCCTACAGCGCCATCGAGCCGGAAGACCTGGCGATGCTCAAAACCACGCTCGACCTTTCCGACAGCATGATCGACGCCGCCTATGAGCTTTCTCGCCATTGGGGCAAAGGTTGGATCGGGGAGCTGATCCACGCAGACGCCGAAACGCTGAAGGAGCTTAAAGAGGAGATCGCCGCCAGTCCGGCCTCTGTTCAGGCACTCAAACGACGGGTGCAGCGCTTCCAGCGTTACGCCTTTTTGACCGAACAAGCCGAAACCGACTCCGCCAAGCGCATTTTGGAACACATCGAACGCGGCGTGCATGTGGTGTTGGAATTCGGGCGCTACGGCAGTGACTTGAGCGCGTATATCCTGGTGGCGAACTACCTCACGCGCCGCATTCATAGCATGTATGTTGAGCGCATGGAAAAGGCGCTCGGTGACTCGGCGCTAGAGCCGCCCCAATTGCTGATCACCATCGAAGAGGCGCACAAATTCCTCGACCCGCAGATCGCGCGCCAAACCATCTTCGGCATCATCGCGCGGGAGCTGCGCAAATACAACGTCACGCTGCTGGTGGTTGACCAGCGACCCAGCGGCATTGACGAAGAGGTGATGAGCCAGATCGGGACGCGCATCACCGCGCTTTTGGACAACGAGCGCGACATCGCCGCCGTGCTAACCGGCGTCAGCGGCGCAAGCGGTTTGCGCGAGGTGTTGGCGCGGCTGGATACCAAACAGCAAGCCTTGATCCTGGGGCACGCCGTGCCGATGCCGGTGGTGGTGCAAACGCGCACTTACGACACCGACTTTTACCGTGCGCTCGGGGTGCAGGACGAGCCAGAAACGCCCACCCGTTCCAAACCCAGCGACCCGCGCTCACGCCGCTTGCGCTGAGGGGATGTTGCCAACACCGACGAGATGTTACAATTTCCACCGTGTCGGTCGGATACGGCTACAGCTTCTGAGGGACTGTCGTGGTGGATTTACACGCTTTGACCTGTCCGCTTTGCGGCAGTGCGCATGTTGAACGCTCCGCCGGTGGGGTCTTTTACTGTCGGAGCTGCGGGGCGCGTTTGTTGCTGGTCAATCCGCAGGGAAGTTCTGCGGAACTGGTTGTGCCGGATGTGCAAGGCTGGGTGGATTGCCCCCGTTGCGGTGCGCCGAACTCTGCCGAGCATTTTTTCTGCACGCAATGCGGCGCGCCGGTGCGTTATAAATGCGCAAACTGCGGAACGGTGCGTCCGGCCAGCGAAAAAGTGTGCGGTGTGTGCGGCTACACGCAAGAACAAGCCGAAGCGCTCGTCCAAACACGTGCTCACAACCGCCGCTGGCGCAAATATGCCGTTGCGTGGGGATTGGCGGGCGCGTTTATCGTCGGCAGCGCGTGGTTGTGCGTAGTAACCTCTATGGATTGGCGTAACAACGCTGCCATTGATGCGCTTTCTACGGCCCTATTTTGTGCGACGCCGCTGGTGGGTTTTGCGGTCGGGGCGGGCGTGTATTTCCTCAAGCGGCGTCTCCCGCCCCAAAAGCAAAGGACACCGTAGAGCAACAAAGCGCTACCTCGTGCGTATTAGAGGGTAGGGAACATTGCGTTAGCCAGTGAATGCGAGGGAAACACACCATGACCGACAATCACACGCCCCCAAAACCGGAAGACATGGGCGAACATCTGGACGAAGAGCTGCAAGATACCGTCAACGCATGGGCGGAAGACGCTTCCTCCGGTGACGCGGAAGACCTTGCCGCGCGCATTGACGACCGTTTGCGTCGCTTGATCGCCGATTGGGTCGGCGCAGGCGAAGAGGCGGACTGGAAAACTATCGGCGCCAAGATGGACGCCAGCACGCGCGCAGCCATTGCTCAATGGGTCGGCGAGGACGAAAACGCCGATTGGGGCGCGATCTCCGAACGCATGGAAAGCCGTATCCGCACAGGCGTCGCGCGCTTGGTCGGTCTCAACGCCGATGAGGAGACAAGCGTTTCTTGGGCCGAAGTCGGCGCCAAGGTTGAGCAAGACGTGCGCGGTTGGGTGAGTAAATTGGTGGGGGCCGAGGAAGACGCCGACTGGAAATCTATCGGCGACCGCTTGGCGCAACAGGTACGCGAAGCGGTAGACAAAGTGAGCGAGAGCCTGCAAAAAGACAAAGACGCCCCCTCACCTGACCAACCCGAACGCCGTGTAGAGCGGATCGTGATCGAAAGCAGCGAGACGGAGGACGCCTCCGACAACGACACGCCGCGCGTAGAGTCCGAAGAGCCGGCAGACTAAGCAACTGGCGGCCACACCCCCGAACGCAGAACGGCGACCCAGAGGATTTTCCTCTTGCGTCGCCGTTTTTGCCGTAGCGGGAGTGTATGGGAGTCGAACCCACCGCGGCTTGCTCTGTGCAACCCGCCACCGGTTTTGAAGACCGGGAAGCCCACCGGGACTTATACACCCCCGCCCCGAATATAGCGCAAGGGAGGAGCTTTGCCTAGCGTTTTTATATGCGGAAGCAAACAGGGTTTAGGGTACAACACGGGGGAAGGTTCAGCCGACAACTTGCCCCTCCCCAACACTTGCCCACTCCCTCGCCACGCTCGCAAAAACCTTGCCAACTCCGCCCGTCAATGCTATAATGCGACCGTCTTTGGGCGCGTAGCTCAGCTGGTTAGAGCGCACGGTTCACATCCGTGAGGTCAGGGGTTCGAGTCCCTTCGCGCCCACCAGCTCAGGTCCAGATGCCGCATGGTCGTCCAGAACACCGTGCGGCGTTTTTATAGCTAAGAGCGACCCTTGAACACCTACACAGCCCCCGCATCTTCCACGCATTTTGGCCTGGCGTCTTTTTTGCGGCGCTGGGTTGTCTTGGCCGCTTTTGTTGCGCTATCCCTGCTGGTTCAACACGCGCTGTTCGGCGT
>JALSSH010000131.1 GCA_026984385.1 Ardenticatenia bacterium
GCCGACGCATTTGCCTTCGGAGATCGTGGTCGATCTGTCCGCGCTTTCAGAGGTTGGCGAGCGTGTGACGGTCGGGCAACTGCCGCAGCTTGAAGGCGTTACCTATGTGATGGACGACGAGGTGGTTGTTGTTTCCACGCAGTACATGGCGCGCGAGGAAGAGGCCGAGGGCGAAGAAGAGGAAATTTTGCCGGAAGGCGCTGGCGAGCCGGAACTGATCCGCAAGGAACGCGAGGACGAAGACGAGGCCTAGCGGTCTACAATGCTCCGCACAGCAGAACGGGGCGTGTTCACGCCCCGTTTTTTGTTTCCCAAACGCCTACCCCGTGACGGCGGGGATTTCTTGGGTGTCCTCATCGTCGGCGGGGGTCTCGGTGGGGTGGTCGGCTTCGGTCTCGGCGAGCTGTTCGCGTTGTTCTTCGGCGTCGCGTTCCACCGCGCGCGCAAAGATCAAATAGCCGGTGTGCCCCACCATCTGGTCGTCGGGGCGGATGCGGGCAGGGATGGTCTTGTATTGGCGCAGCAGCAATTCTTCCACTTCCAACATGAACCAGGGGCCACGGTAAAGATGCTCGACCAGCGTCATCACCTGGTTGATGGTGGGCACAAGCGCTCCGAAAAATCCCCCGCCGCGCAAAGCGGCGCGCGCTTGCGGCAAAAAGTCCCAGGGTTCGCGCACATCCAAGAAGAGCGCGTCCACGCCCGTCTCATCAAAGCCGCGCGCGATGTCGCGCAGATGAAAGGTCACGCGCCCCAACAGCCCAAAGCGCCGTAAATTCGTCAGCGCGCGCGATTGCATCCGTTGGCGGCGTTCGTAGCTGTAAACGTGCCCCTCGTCCCCCACCAGCATCGCCAGCGTCAACGTCAACGCGCCGCTGCCCGTGCCTGCTTCTAGGGCGCGCACGCCCGGGCGAATGCCCAGCTTCAACGCGATATAGCCCAGGTCTTTGGGGTAGATAATTTGCCCTTCGCGTTGCAAATGGCGGATGATGTCGTCGTGGTTCGGGCGCAACACGAAAAGTTTGCGCCCCAGATGGGTGCGCACCTGTGCCCCATAGCGCACGCCGACCAGCGCGTTATGTTCCAGCACGCCCAAATGACACTCAAGGCGCGCGTCTGGCGTCACGGTGCGGATAAACGAGCGGCGGTCTTTGCCCATCAACATCACCACATCGCCGAAATTAACCGTATCGGACATTGTTCCCCCTTCGTGGCGCCCGAAGCGTGCCTGCCCCCTGGCTCACAGCGTTGGATAAAACAAAACCCGCGCCTTGCAGCGCGGGCCTCTTGGCTGGGGGACCTGGACTTGAACCAGGACTGACGGATCCAGAGTCCGCTGTTCTGCCGATTAAACTATCCCCCAAAGCTGGCGGAATTGTAGCACAGCGCAGGGGGGTTGGCAAGGTTGGGACGGCGCTTTCTTGCGGGATTTTCGTTGCCGAACGCGGACTTTGTCGGGGCGCGGGGGCAGTCGTTCCGCTCCCCCTTAGCGGCGGTGTCGGAGCTTGCGAGAAGCGCCATACACGGGCAGGATCATCGCCCAAGGAACGCACGTGTCATAGAACGTGCCCTCGATTTGGCCGAGCGTGCTGATGATGCTGGTGAACCCGTCCGACGACTCGGCGGGCGCGGCGCTTTCGGCGCCCGGGCAAACGATCTTCAAGCAGCAATCCCACGCGCAAAGTGTTGTGCCGTTCTCGAACGTGTCGGTTTCGTGGTAGCCGTTTTCGTGCGCCAACGAAACCCAAGCGGAAAATTGCCCCGCGTCGCTCCAGGGGCATTCGGGGTCGGGCACGAGTTGCACGCCCGGGTCGTCACCCCGACAGCGCGCCCCGTCGCCGTCTTGAGAATGGGCGACACGTTGGCCGCCGAGCCATAGCGCGCCCAACACGATCACCAAAGCCAGCGGGACGATCGGCCATAGATGGAAGCATTTACGGGTCATGGTTGCGCTCCTTCAAACGTAGCGAGGACGGATGAGAGGCGCTTGGGCGTTCGTGGCGGAAAGGGTGCGGGGGCAGACGCCGGAAGCGTCTCTTGCCTTCATTATAAGGGGTCGGGGGCGGGGCAATGGGCGGGTGCTTGGCTGTAAAGATTTTTATAGGTTTTTTAGAGCGTGCTTCGCGCGCATCCCTTAAAATAAAAACATCGTAACGGTCTTGCTCTTCACGTAGGTAAAGCCGCTGTGTGGGGATATATCTCGTCTCTAGCGGTGCGGTGGAAAACGTTCTGATATATTTTCAGCGGCCCAAGAGCAAGAAGCGGTTGTGAACGCCGTAAACGTTAGCGCCGAAGCTCCATTCGGCGCTAACGTTTTGTAGCTTAGATGGCCGGGTGCGTGCTTGCCGAACGTAGGCCGTGTTCTTGGCGGCGCTAGAAGTCCGCTATTTCGGGGTAGGCGGTGCGCAACGCCTGCTGAAAAATGCGCTTATATTCCAGCGCGTCCGCCTCAGTCGCGCCCTCAAAGCGCAACGAGAGCACCGGCTCGGTGTTGGAAGCGCGCAATAAGCCCCACCCGTTCGGGAACGTCACGCGCACGCCGTCCACGTCGTTGATCGGGTAGTCGGCGGCCAGCGCATCGCGCACCGCCGCGATCACCTCGGCTTTGCGCGCCTCGGGGCAGCGCGGGCGATATTCCGGCGTGGCGTAAAGCGTGGGCAGCTCCGCTGTGCGCGCCGAAAGTGGCGCTTCCCCCTCGGTGAGCAACTGCACCACCCGCCCGGCCACATAAACGCCGTCGTCGAAGCCGTAAAAGCCGTCGCGGATGAAGATATGCCCGCTCATCTCCCCGCCCAAAACCGCGCCGACTTCGGCCATCTTCGCCTTGACCAGCGAGTGCCCGCTTGCCCAGATCAGCGGCACGCCGCCCGCGCGCTCCACCGCGTCAAAAAGCACCTGCGAACAGAGCACGTCCCCGACCACCGTCGCGCCCGGGTGACGCGCCAACACGTCCCGCGCCAGCAAGGCCAGCACACGGTCAGCAGGGATCGGTTGGCCCTGGTCGTCCACCACGCCGACGCGATCCGCGTCCCCGTCAAAGGCCAAGCCCACGTCCGCGCGCTCGGCGTGCACCGCCGCCACCAGGTCGCGCAAATTGGCCGTGTCTTGCGGGTCGGGCTGATGGTTGGGGTATGTGCCGTCCGGCTCGCAGTGCAGCGGGATCACGGTGTGGCCCAGCGATTCCAGCAGCGGGAGGGCAAAGACGCCGCCCATGCCGTTTCCCGCGTCCACCACGATCCGCAGCGGGCGGGGATGGCGCAACTTGCCGCGCAACATCGCCACATAGCGATCGCGCGCCTCCGCGTCGGGGTTGAGTTGCCCTTCCCCTTGCGCAAAATCGCCCGCCGCGATCCGCTCGCGCAGCGTTTGGATTTGCGCGCCGTACAGATTGCGCGCGCCCACCGCCAGCTTAAAGCCGTTCATTTGCGGGGGAAGGTGGCTTCCGGTGACCATCAGCGCGCCGATCTCGCCCGCCTCAACCGCGCGCCAGTAGACCAGCGGCGTGCTGACCTGCCCAACGGCGGTCACGTCACAGCCGGCGGCGAGAAGCCCACGTGTGGCCGCTTCGGCCAGCGACGGCGAAGAAACGCGGTTGTCGTGGCCGAGCACGGCTTGCGTGATGCCCTGTTCGGCCAACCACGAGCCGAACGCCCGCCCGATCATCTCGGCGACCGCTGCGTCCAGGTTCACGCCAACTTCGCCGCGAATGTCGTAGCGCTTGAAGATGCCCGCGTCCAACATGGTCATTTGTCCTTGCGCAGTGCACGATCGACGCTTTGTTCCACCCAAACGCGCACGCCGTCCGGCACGTCTTCGCGCACGACCGTTGTGGGGCCGACTTCGGCGTCGCGCCCGATCTTGACCCCGGGCATGGTCATCACATTGACCGCGATAAAAGCG
>JALSSH010000132.1 GCA_026984385.1 Ardenticatenia bacterium
CGTAGAAGATCAGCAGCGCTTCTTCGATCTGCTCGTCGTGGAGTAGATGGGGGAGCGCGTTCCCTTTGGTGAGCACGGCGTCGAACGGGCCTTGGACGTGTTCGAGCAGATGTTGGAAGTCCGACTGCACAAAGGTGATTTGCTCGGCCACGCCGTATTGCTCGGCGTTTTGGCGGGCGCGCTGCAGGATGCCTGCGCTGGGGTCGGCGGCGGTGAGCCGATAGCCCAGCCGCGCCAGCGCGACTGCTTGGGTGCCCGGGCCGCAGGAAGCGTCCAGCACGCTTTGCACGTTGTGCGGGCGCAACAGACGGCGTAAGTTCAGCCCTTCGCGCTCGATCTGCGCGTCCCAGTCGCGATACCAAAAGTGGTAGTCGTCGGCGATGGCGTCGTAAAAGCGCGCGGTGTCGTTCGGATCATTCATATGCTCTGCCTCAAACAAAAACGCCCTCTCGTCCCGACTAAGGACGAAAAGGCGCAGCTTTCCGCGGTACCACCTTAGTTCCCGGCGTGCAGACGCCAGGCCCTCGAACGCGCTAACGGGCGTACCCGAGCACGCTTACGCAGCCTGTGCGGGTCTTCAGCGTGCTGACTCTGGAGCGACCTTCCACGAGTGGCTCACTGCGCAGGCTTGCAGCCGATGGCCTGCGCTCTCTAGCAGCGCCGCGCTCGTGTACTCCTCTCCGTCACCGTCTTTGGTGGGTGTGAAGTTACGCTCTGTATCATAGCAGGGGGTAGGGGGCGGCGTCAACGGTCGGATTGGCGCTAATGAGTCAGCCACGTTTCCACCCACTGCAGCGAAAGCGCCCCGGCCACCGCGACCAGGGTCGCTTGGATCGCCTTGCCGAGGAAGGTTGCGCCCAGGAAGCGCCAGACGGGCATCCGTCCGGCCCCGGCCAGCAGCCCGGCCAAATCAAAGAACGGGTTGGGGACGATGCTCAGCGCGAAGATGGTCAACGCGCCGTTGCGGTCCATCCAGCCGTTGAGTCGCCGCGAAAAGCTGGACTGTTCGATCACGACCAGGCCGCTATAGCCGGTGAGGTAGCCCGTGATCTCCCCCAACGTGGCGCCCAGCGCGCCCGCCACGCCGACCAGCAGCGGGTTAAGCGAGCTGCCGAGCGCGAAGATCACAACCAACCCGGGGGCGGGCAAGACAAGCGTGGCGTTGCTGAGCAGCATGGCGAAAAACGCGCCTGCGTATCCCAGCGCGGCAAAGTGGCGCAACTGTTCGCGGTGCGCGGCCACGCCGACCGTCACGCCGACCACGAGCGCCAATGTCAACAAGCGCAACCAGCGCGTCGGTCGGCGAGTGGACGGAGGAAGGGTGCTCATCGGTAACCCGTTGCGGGGTTGGGCGGCTAACGGCGCGGGGCCGTGCGGCGATGTTCGGGGTGTTCCAACATATTGCGGATGCGTGCGGCGACCATCTCGATAGCGACGAGGTTATATCCGCCTTCGGGGATGATCACATCGGCGTAGCGTTTGCTCGGCTCGACAAAATCCAAGTGCATCGGGCGCACGCTTTGTAAATATTGCTTGATGACGGATTCCACCGTGCGGCCTCGTTCGTTCAAATCGCGTTGCAGGCGGCGGATGAAGCGCAGATCGGCGGCGGTATCCACGAAGATGCGCATATCGAAGAGACGGCGCAGCTCCGGCTCGGCAAAGATGAGGATGCCTTCTACCAAGATAATCGGTTGCGGCTCAACGCGCTGGATACGGTCGGTGCGGCGGTAAGTTTTGAAGTCGTAGATTGGCACGTCTACGGCCTGGCCGCGCTTGAGCTGTTTGATGTGCTGGATCAGTAAGTCGGTTTCCAGGGCGTCGGGGTGGTCAAAGTTGATGATGTTGGTGTGGGAATGGGGAATGTCGCTGATGTCTTTGTAGTAGGAGTCGTGCGCCAGGTAGGCGATGTGCTCTGTGCCGACGCGCTCTAGGATGGCGTTGGAGACGGTTGTTTTGCCGGAGCCTGAACCTCCCGCCACACCGATGGTCACGACGGGCGTCAGAGAACTTGGAGTTGACATAGGGCGGCAAACCTCACTCGGTAGATAAAGAAAAGCCCTCAGCGCAACCGTCTGGGGCGTGGTGAGGGTGAGCCACCCAAGGGAGTCGAACCCTTAACCTAACGCTTACGAAGCGTTTGCTCTGCCGATTGAGCTAGGGTGGCGTTTGACGGTGGCATTATAGCAACGCTGCGGCGGGCTGACAAGAGCGAAAATTCGCACTCGGGCGCAAAGCTGAGGCGACCTCGCCAGCGCACGCGCCACCTTAGCGGCGCGTTGCGCTGACTTCGCCCGCCGGCGGCGCGCACGTCACCCGCCGCTTTCGCGGCGACTTCGCGCGCGCCGCCCTGCGCGGGTGAGTGTGGCCGTTCACCGACCTCTTAGCACGGCCATCAGCGCATTGGTGGCTTCGGCAGGCGACGCGCCGTTGAGCGTCACGGCGCGCACGGCGGCGTCCAACGCGGGCAGCGTGACGCGCTCCGTTTGGGCGTTTGGTGGGGGCGTGATCGCGGTATCCAGCGTGCGTTGCCAGGCGTTGTAAAGCGGGGCGGACAGCGCGGTGACGTTGATGGGCGTGTGGTCGGCGCGCTCGAACCAAAGCGTTTGGGCTTCGGGCGTCAACAGATAGGCCCCAAAAAGCTCGGCGGCGTCTTGCGCGGCGCGGGTGGCGTTGACGCTGAGCATGGCGACGGTGCTGGTGGCAAGAGCGCGCCAGGGGTGCGGCATGAGCATCGGGAGGGCGGCCACGCCGAGATCGTCGCCCAGGGCGGCGTGTAGTGCGGCGTAGTCTGTTGACGAGGCCAGCAACAGCCCGACTTGGCCCGACGTGAAAGTGCCCCAATCCTCGGTGAAGATGACGCCCTCTTGTTCACCAAGTTGTTGCACACGCTCCAGATAGGCGATCACGGCGGCGCGCGTCGGCCAATTTTCGGTGAGCGCTTCCGGCCCGCCGTCCGTGAAGTAAAGCCCGGAGGTGGCCGCAAAGCTCGGCGCGATCAGCAGCCCGACTTCGCGCGCTTGTTGGCGGAGCGCGGTGTAGGTTTCCGGTGGGGCGGTGACCCATGCGCGGTTAAAGTAGAGCGTGCCCACCTCGACGCTGAAGGGCACGCCGAAGGCGTCCTCGCCGAGCTTCGCCGCATAGGTGAGCGGCGGAGGGATGAACTCGCTGAGCATGTCGTAGGTGTCCCAGGGAACGGGCGCCAGCCAGCCATGCTCTGCCAATGTGCCACTCCACGCGGCAGTCCCTACCAGCATATCCGGCCCTGCGCCGTCTTGGGCAGCCTTAACGAACGCATTGAATAGCTCATCGGGGGAATAGGCGCTCAGTTGCACGTCCACATAGGGGTATCGCGCTTCAAAATCAAGCCGCAGACGTTCCAGGGCTTGTTCTTCTGCTCCACTGAAAGGGTGCCAGATAACCAGCGTGCGCGGAGTTGGGGAGTGGGATGGGGCAGGTGTGGAAATGGGAGACGTTTCTCCCTGTGAGCTGCTGCAGGCGCTCAACAACAGCACGCTAATTAATCCGGCATAGGCTATCGTGTGTCGCATCGTTTCCTCGATTGCGGTGTTGTAGCAAAAATCGCTCGGATTGTAGCATGAGGCTTGGGGCGGAAGTGTGAATTATTCGCTAAATATGTACGGGCTATCCGAGATTCGGGGTGGGAATGCACCCCAGGCCACCGTTATAATCGGGGCAATGAGTGCGCAGAGATGAGAGATGCTCGCAAGAGGGGTAGAGATCGTGGAAATCACACTGTATACAGAACCGTCTATCTTGACCGCACACCGCAAAGATTGGCATGACTTGGTGCGCAACAGCATCTCTAATGAACTTTTTCTTACCTGTTTGTGGCAAGCGACTTGGTGGCAGGTGTATCACCCCGGGAC
>JALSSH010000133.1 GCA_026984385.1 Ardenticatenia bacterium
CGCAGCAAAGCTGCGCGTGGTGCGCCGTAAGGCGCACGGCGGCGCGCCCACGCCGGCGGACGTTCGCAACGCGCCGAGGTTATCGCCGGCGAGACGCGCGCTTTTTGTGCTGGAAGGCGCGTGCGCTCGTCGTGCCGACGCCGTGCTCAGCGTGAGCGCACCGAGCGCGCGGGCATTGCGTTTGTGGTGGCGTTTGCCGCGTGTGTACCGCGTGCGCAACGCCGTTGACCCGCCAGGCGCTGCTGCGCCCCGCGATCTGCGGACGCTACTCGATGGGCGGCGCTGCATCGTCCACAGCGGCGATCTGACTTTGCGCGGACGCTGTTTGCTGGAGCTGATCCAGGCGTTGGCGTTGTTGCCGCACGACGTGGCGCTGATTTTCTTGGGGCAGGGGGAGGCGCGCGATCTTTTGGTCCGTGAAGCTGCACGGCTGGGCGTAGCGGGACGTGTGCATTTTGTGCCGCCTGTGTCGCCGCAGGCAGTAGCGGCGACTGTGCAATCTTGCGATGTGGCGGCAGTGCTTTTGTGTCCGGAAAGCTGGCATATTCGCTCGACTTTGCCGAATAAACTTTTTGAGGCGCTCGCCGCAGGGGTGCCGGTGGTGACGTCGGATACGTTTGCGTTGCGGCGAATCGTGCGTCGCTACGAATTGGGCGTGCTTTGCGATCCACGCGATCCCAACGCGATAGCGACGGCGTTGCGCCAATTGCTGACGCCCGAGGCCCAAGCCTATCATCGCACCCGCATTCACCGCGCCCAACAGCGCATCAACTGGACGCACGAAGCGCAAAGATTGCGCGCGATCTATCGGGAGCTGTTGCCGTGAGCGCACTGCACGTGCTGATGCTACTTTCCAACGGCTACGCGCCGGACGTGCGCGCCCAAAAGGAGGCGCATACCCTGGCGGCGGCGGGCTGGCGTGTCACGATTCTGGCTTGGGATCGAGGGCGGCGTTACCCTGTGCACATGCGCGAACAAGCCCCCTTTCCCCTGGCCGCGATGTTGCGTCGCTGGGAGGGGCGACGCGCCGATCCGATCCCGCCGGTCACGATCACACGGTTGCATATTCCCGCCGCTTACGGCACGGGCAAACGTTTGCTACGCGCGTTGCCGCGCTTTTGGGCACGCGCGTACCAAGAGCTGCGCCGCGCTCGTCCGGATGTGGTTCACGCGCACGATCTGGACACTTTGCCGCTGGCGTGGTGGTATGCTCGTGGGCACAACGTGCCGCTGATCTACGATGCGCGCGAATACTACCCGGGCATGGTGCGCCGCAGCGTGGGCGAAGCGCTGAGCGCCGCCCTGGAGCGGCTCGACCGCGCACTGACGCCGCGCGCCGACGCCGTGCTCACGGTCGGCGAACGGCTGGCGGCGCGTTTGCGCGGGGTGGGGGGACGGGTGTGGGTGGTGCACAACGCCCAACCGCTCCCCGCCGACCGGGCCGCGTTGCACGCTGAAGGACGCGCCTTGCGCCGAAAAATCGGCGTGCCACCCCACGCCCTGCTGGTGCTTTACGTCGGCTATCTGAACCCCGACCGTTTGTTGACCCCACTCCTAGACGCTGTGCCGCATGTGCCGAATGTCTGGTTTGCGGTGGCTGGGACGGGGCCGCAGTCCGCCGAGGTTCGGGCGGCAGCAAGACGTTGTGCGCGCATTGTGCCGCTGGGCTGGGTGAATTTGGCAGACGTGCCCCGTTGGGCGGCAGCCGCAGACGTGCTTTACTACGGCCTGGACGCACACAACGCCAACAGCCACTACTTTATGCCGAACGCAGCGTTTTTTGCTTTTGCGGTGGGGCGTCCTTTGCTGGTGACGCCCACCGGCGAGATCGCGGAGCTTTTGCGCCGCGAGGGAGGCGGGTTGGTGTTGGAGCGCGCGGATGCGCCGATCGCGCAAGATGCTTTGCGGCGGTTGTGCGAGCCTGCAACTCGTGCTACCTTAACCGTACAGGCGCGCGCCCTGGGCGAAGAGCGTTACAACTGGGCGCACGCGGCCCAAAGGCTCTTAGCTGCGTATACGGCGGCTCGGCGTTAAGCTGAATTGCATGGAAACTGTCAAAGAACTGTTAATAACTCATGTATTTTTTGCTTGGTGCACCTGACGCCCTAAGGGATCATGGTATCCTTAAGCTAGAGTTTTCAGACCATGAACGCGAACACACACGGGAACGGCGCTTGTCGTTAATTTTCCCTCGTGGGGTGGCTTGAATGTGAACAGGAGTTTTGTAATGCGAGTCAAATTATCTTCCTGGCTCCAAACGTTATTGATTGTGCTGGCGCTTCTGGCCGCACAAGTGCCGATGGTGTTGGCCGACGGGGCGGAACTGAACTCGCCCGCCAATGCCCCCGCGCGCTTGGCCCCGCCACACGAGGGGGGCGAAGTCGTGGGTGATGTGTTGGCGCAACGCGACGACTGTAAAATCCGCGTCAGCTTATTTTTGCTGGTTGACCCCTTACCTGCTGGCTTCACACCGGACCCCGGCTTGCCGAACTACGGCGCAAACGTTGAAGACACCTCCAATCCCCCACCGTCCTCTCGCAAAGTGGGCGACGTGACGCATTGGTTTTTGGTGCTGGAAAACAGCACCCTCGACTGTGGCGCAGAAGAGGCGCTAACCAGCGTGGACGCCGGAGTGCGCTTTACAGGCACAGCCGGAGGTGGGCCGATTGACCTGGATTTCACCTTCAATCCTTCTGACTTGCCCAACGACGGCGATCTTACGTGGGTGACCTTCGATTTCGTCATTCCGGGGGACTTTGGGGGAGACCTGCACGCCCGCACGACGGCAACCGCTGAAGCGGAGAGTAACCAAGACCCTAACGGCCCCGACGTAATAGATTTTGACGACGATTACGTCGGCATCACCGGCCCGGGCTTTCGGGTTGTCTCTTTCACCCCCAGCGTGACCACCGCCAACCCAGGGGACAGTGTAGATTTTACGCTGATCATTGAAAACATCCGTCCGGGCAGCACCATCCAGGGGATTTTTGTGGACAACGGCAACGCTGCTCAGTTTGCCGCCCAGTGTGACGGCATCGGCAACTGGACGCCGGTGGGCGGCGGCGCACCGATCAGCGCGTTGGCTTCCGGCGACCAAGCGCAATGCGTGATAAGCGGCGTTATCATTCCCAGCAACCCCGCGCCGGAACAATATCAACTCACCGGCGATGTGACCGTTTCGGAGGACAACGACCAGGCCACCGTCGGCGACAATTTGACCCAACAGGCGGTCAGCGATGCGGTGAACATCAACACCCCCAGCGTGGAAATTGCCAAGATCATCTACCGCATCCAACGCGGCACAGAGCAAATTTACCCGACGGGTAACCCCGCCGACCCCGTCCCTTCGGTGCGCGTCGGCGACGTGATCAGTTACGCCTACACCGTGACCAACACCGGCGACCTGGAGCTGCACAACATCTGGATCGTGGACAGCTTGATCGGTCCGATCCCTGTGCCGCCCAATGCCTCCATCGGCACACCGCCGGACAACACGTTGGATGTCAGCGCGACCTATATTGTGCGCGACGGCGACCCCGACCCGCTGACCAACACCGTCACGGTGACGGCAGAGGCGACCGGTTTCCCGCCCGTTACCGCGCAAGCCGTCGCCTCGGTGGATATTGCGGACTCCGACTTCGTGATCACGCTCACCGCCCGCGACCCTGTCGCCGGCACAGAGATCACCAGCGCGACGGTCGGCGACGATGTGCTCTATCAATTGCAGCTCGTCAACGCCGGCTCTGCGCCGATCACGGATTTGCAATATCTGACGGTGGCCCCGCCGTTGCAAACGGTGGGCACGCCTCCCGCTATCGTTCCGGACTCGCTGCCGGTCAATGGGCAGATGACGTTGCAATGGACGTACACCG
>JALSSH010000134.1 GCA_026984385.1 Ardenticatenia bacterium
GCCTTTGACCAACGCCAACCCCAACCCCGGCCCGCCGCCTTTGAAGGCCGTTTTGCCGGAGGAGTGCAAGGCCACCTCGCCGATCTGGTAGAATTTCTCGAAGATCAGCTCGTGATGCTGCGGGTCTATGCCGATCCCTGTGTCGCGCACTTCCACCGCCACCGTTGTCCCCATGCCTTCCACGTTGGTTTGCCAATAGCTCACGGTCACCGTACCGCCGTCCGGCGTGTATTTGATGGCGTTGGAAACGAGCTGGTAGAAGATTTTGTAAACCAGGTTCGGGTCGGCTTCGATATAAGGCACGTCGCCGATTTGTTTGATTTCGAAGTTGAGGTTGCGCGCTTGGATATCGCCCCAAAACTCGGTCTTGAGGTCGGCGAAGATGCTGGAAAGTAGCACGGGCACGCGCGAAACTTGCAGCGTTTCGGTGTCTATGCGGGAAATATCCAACATGCCGTTAACGATCTCGTGCAACCGAGCCGTACCACGTATGATGCCCTCGACCACTTCGGCCAGGGCGGGGTCGGCTTGGAGCGTCTCGTTGTGGCGCAGCACGTCCGCGTAACCCTGGATCACGGTCAGGGGCGTGCGCAGCTCGTGCGCGGCAATCTGGATAAAGTCCAGCTTGGCTTGGTCGAGCCGCGTCAGGTTTTCATACGCTTTGCGCAAGTCGGTGAGCGCCATTTGGTCGTTGGCGCGCAGACGGTCAAAGGTGGTGCGGACGAGCTTCCATGCCAACACCGGGCTGAGCGCCATCAAGTGCTCAAAGACCTCGCGGTCGAACTCCAGCACGGTTGTTTCTTTGGTGGTGCGCACATTGGCAGAGCGGGGCGCGTTTTGGATAAGGCCCATTTCGCCGAAAAAATCCCCGCTCACGCTGTACCGTAACACACGCTCTCGATCGTCGGTTAGCCGCTTGGTGATGGCGACTTCGCCGTCTACGATCAGGTAGAATTCGTTTTCGTATGCGCCTTCTTTGCAAATGAGCGTGTCCGGCGGATAAGTTTGTACGCGGATTAGGTCGGCCACTTCTTCGATAACCGCGTCTCCCAAGTCCGGAAAAACTTCGTGCAAAGTTGCGACAACGTCAACTTCCACTGTGTTGACCTCCCACTGTTACGCGACACCGTGAGTTTAGCATATTTGCGCTCGGTTTGCAGTTAGCGGGCGGTTTGTCGCTGGGGCCTGTACGATGTAAATTGACGTGAACTTACCCCCCTCCCTCAGGCGGCTTTAGAGGAGATCGGTTTGGGCAACGGCGAAGCATTCTTCGGCACGCTTTACGGCAACATCCCCGCCGAACTGGCGTTGTATATCCACATCCCGTTTTGTGAGGCGCGCTGTTCCTATTGCGCGTTCAATACCTACGTGGGGCAACGCGCCCGCGTGCCTGCCTATGTGCGCGCGTTGCAAGCGGAAATGCGCTTGGCGGCGGAAGCATTGCCACGTGTACCGGTTTCGTCCGTTTACTTCGGTGGAGGCACACCTAGCTTACTCGCGGTGGATGAACTGGGCGCGCTGCTGGAAACGTGCGCGGACGCTTTCGTGCTCATCCCCGACGTGGAGATTACGCTGGAGGCCAATCCGGAGCGGCTCTCACCGCGCGACTTTCGCGCGTGGCGGGCGCTGGGCTTCAACCGCGTGAGCTTGGGGATGCAGTCGGCGCGCGAGGACGAGTTGCGCTTGTTCCGCCGCACGCACACGCTGGCGGACGTGCGCGCGGCGGTAGAAGCGGCACGCGCGGCGGGCATTCCCTCGCTGAACTTGGACTTGATCTATGGCGTGCCGCGCCAGACGCCGGCGGCTTGGCGCGAAAGCGTGCAAGCGGCGCTGGCCCTTGCGCCCGATCATCTCTCGCTTTACAGCCTCGGTGTGGAGGAAAAAACACTGCTCCACAAGCAGATCGCGCGCGGGCGAGTTCCGCCGCCCGACCCCGACTTGGCCGCCGACATGTACGAGCTGGCCGAGGAGCTTTTGGCGCGTGCGGGCTACCGACACTACGAGATCAGCAACTGGGCGCGGGATGGGCACGCTTGCCGCCACAACGTGCACGTTTGGCGCAACCGTCCCTATCTGGGGTTGGGGGCGGGCGCGCACGGCAACGTCGCGGGCGCGCGCTACGCCAATCTGCGCCGTCCGTCGGACTACATCGCGCGGGTCGCGGCGGTTGCGGCGGGGGACGCGCGCTCTACGCTCCTCGCAGCGCCCGCCGCCGAAGAGATCGCCGCGCTGACCCCCGCCGACGTTTACGCCGAGACCGTGATCTTGGGCTTGCGTTTGACCGAAGAAGGGATCGCACCTTGCGCTTTTGCGGCGCGCTTCGGGCGCGATCTGTGGACGCTTTACGGCGCGCAGCTCCGAAGGCTGTTGGCGTGGGGGCTGCTGGAACAGAGCGACAAGGGGCGCTTGCGCTTGACTCCGCGCGGACGGTTGCTGGCTAACCGCGTGTTTGTGGAGTTTGTGTGAAATGTGGGGCGCTGCCCCACACCCCGCAAGGGGTGCTCGCACCCCTTGACCCCGCCGCGCTCCGCGCGGCAGGAGCAGGGGGACGTGGACGGTCGAGGAGCGTTCCCCTGCTGTCGAGCGTCCGCCGTCGGTGGGGCGCGCCGCCGAGCCGCGCGTTGCGCGGCTGACGCGCGGCATCCGCCGCGCGTAGTGCGCCGAAGGCGCACAGGCGGCGCGCCCAGCGGGCGATGACCGCACGCGCTACAAGCTGCCGGCGGGGTAGAGCGGCGTGCGTTGGAGTTCCGCGATGCTGCCTGCGCCTGCCGCGAACATCGTCACGCGCAATTGCAGTGTGAGTTCCTCGATCAGCGCGCGTACCGTGTCTTCGGAGCGGTCGGCGGCTTTCAAGAACGGCCCGGCCAACCCGCCCAGCTCCGCGCCCAACGCGAGGCACTTGGCGATCTCCACGCCGTCCCGCAATCCGCCGCTGGCGAAAATCAGCACGTCCGGCGCGGCCTGGCGCACATGGCGCAGGGTTTCGGCTGTCGGGATGCCCCAGTCGGCGAAGGCACGCGCGACTCCCTCTTGCACGGCGGACTCTGCGCGGTGGCGCTCCACCTCGCTCCACGACGTGCCGCCCGCGCCCGCCACGTCAATCGCCGCCACGCCCGCGTCTGCCAACTGGCGCGCTGCGCGCGGCGAGATGCCCCAGCCGACCTCTTTGGCGATCACCGGCACTTCCAGCGCGGCGCAAACTGCCTCGATCTTTGCCAGCAGCCCCGTAAAGTTCCCGTCACCTTCCGGTTGCAGCGCCTCTTGGAGCGGGTTCAGGTGCAAGATCAGCGCGTCGGCCTGGATTTGTTCCACAGCCCGCCGACACTCGTCCACGCCGTAGCCGTAGTTCAGTTGCACCGCGCCCAAATTCGCCAGCAACAAAATATCCGGCGCCACATCGCGCACTTGAAAGGTGGGGGCCAAATCGGGGGCTTCGATCATGGCGCGTTGCGAACCGACGCCCATCGCAATCCGTGCTTCTTGGGCCGCGCGCGCCAACGTGCGATTAATTGTGCGGGCGCGAGGTGTGCCGCCGGTCATGGACGAGATCAAGATCGGGCTGGCGAGGGTGCGCCCGAAGACCGTCACGCGCGTGTCAATGGCCGCAAAGTCTAGCTCCGGCACGGCCTGATGCATAAAGCGCCAGCGCGCCAAGCCCGTCGTCAGCCGTGGGGATTGCACATCCTCTTCCAAATTGATGCGGATGTGGTCGGCCTTGCGATGTTTGGTTTGAGGGGAAGGCGTAACTTTCGTCATCAGGTGGTGTTCCTTTGTTTTGTAATGCGCTGCGGGCGGGCCGAAAGGCGCGCCTTGTTTAGCGTGACTTACCTGGGGTAAAATAACCCTACGTTG
>JALSSH010000135.1 GCA_026984385.1 Ardenticatenia bacterium
CGTTGATGCCCGCCTTGATCGAGCGGGCGATGGAGCTGGAGAACCTGACGCTGATCCAGGTCTTGACCATTGGGGAGGCGGAATACGTCAAGCCGGAGCTAGAGGGGCACTTGCGTGTCAACTCGCTTTTTATTAGCGACAACATCCGCGCAGCGGTCAACGACGGGCGTGCCGATTTCACGCCCGTTTTTTTGTCTGAAATCCCCAAGCTCTTCCGCAGCGGCAGGTTGCCGCTGGATGTGGCGCTGATCCAAGTTTCCCCGCCGGACCGCAACGGCTATTGCTCCTACGGCGTGGAAGTGGGCGTGACCAAAACCGCCGCCGAGTGCGCCAAGATCGTGATCGCCGAGGTGAATCCGCACATGCCGCGCACGCTGGGCGACAGCTTCATCCACGTTTCGAAGCTGGACTACGTGGTGGAAGTAAACTACCCGCTGCCGGAGGTGCATATGGCGGTCTCCTCGCCGGAACAAGAGGCCATCGCCAACCACCTGGCCGCCATCATTCCGGACGGGGCCACCTTGCAAATGGGCATCGGCGGCATTCCGGACGCGGTGCTGCGCAAGTTGCGCAACCACCGCCACTTGGGGGTGCACACCGAGCTTTTTTCCGACGGCGTGGTTGACCTGGTTGAGGCGGGCGTGATCACCAACGAGCGCAAAACTTTCCACCCGGGCAAGATCATCGCGGGCTTTGTGCTCGGCACGCAGCGGCTTTACGACTTTGTGCACGACAACCCGATTGTGGAGCTGCACCCTTCCGAGTACGTTAACGACCCCTTCAACATCGCCAAAAACGAGCGCATGGTCTCGATCAACTCCGCGATCCAAGTCGACCTGACCGGCCAAGTTTGCGCCGACAGCATCGGCACGCGGCTCTATTCGGGCGTGGGCGGTCAAGTGGACTTTGTGCGTGGGGCGGCGCGCAGCAAAGGCGGAATGCCGATCATCGCCTTCCCCAGCACAGCGCGCGGCGGCCAGATCAGCCGCATTGTGCCCACGTTGGAAAAGGGCGCGGGCGTGGTGACCACGCGCAACGACGTTCACTACATCGCCACCGAGTACGGCGTGGCCGAACTTTACGGGCGCACCATCCGCGAGCGCGCTATGGCGCTGGTGGAGATCGCGCATCCCAAGTTCCGCGCAGAGCTGGCCGAAGCCGCCGAAAAGCTTTACCGCGTGCCGCGCTGGTTTGTGCCGCAAATGCCGAGCGCACAGGATCATAGATGAGCTAGAACGTGTTTTTTTCCGATGTCCCGAATCGTCAAAGAGTTTTTAAGGAGCAAAATATGGCAGCAAAGGGGCGCATTGAGATCAACGAGGAGCACTGCAAAGGCTGCACGCTGTGCGTGGTGGCGTGCCCTCAGCACGTGATCGAGATGGCGACCGATCACGTCAACAAGAAGGGCTACTACCCCGCCATGCTGGTTGACCCCGAGGGCAAGTGTACGGGGTGTGCGCTGTGTGCGGTGGCCTGCCCGGATGTGTGCATCACGGTTTATCGCTACGTCCCCGCAAAAGCCCACAGCGCCCAAGCACCCGCTTAGGGCGCGGGACGGGCACAAGTGGAGGAGAGAAAAAAACTTATGGCACGAGAATTACTCAAAGGCAATGTGGCGCTGGCCGAAGCCGCGATCCGCGCCGGTGTGGAAGCGTACTTCGGCTACCCCATCACCCCCCAAACAGAGTTATTAGAGCACATGTCCAAGCGGATGCCGGAACTGGGGCGCGCGTTTTTGCAGGCGGAAAGCGAAGTCGCCGCCATCAATATGGTTTACGGCGCGGCCTGCACGGGTGCGCGGGTGATGACCTCTTCGTCCAGCCCGGGCATCAGCTTGATGCAGGAGGGGCTTTCGTACATCGCCGGCTCTGAAGTGCCGGTGGTGGTGGTAGACGTGATGCGCGGCGGGCCGGGCCTGGGCAACATCCAGCCTTCGCAGGCGGACTACTTCCAGGTGACCCGCTCCGCCGGACACGGCAACTATCACCCGATTGTGCTGGGGCCTGCTTCTGTGCAAGAAGCTATAGATTTAGTCACTTTGGCTTTTGACCTGGCCGACAAATATCGGCATATCGTCTCTGTGGTCGCCGACGGGCTGATCGGGCAGATGATGGAGCCTGCAGAGCTGCCGCCGATGCAACCTGTGCGCCAAGAGCGCCCAGACTGGGCGCTGACCGGCGCGAAGGGCCGCCCGCCGAACACCATCGCCTCGTTGGTGTTGCAAGCCGAACCGCTGGAAAACTTCAACAAGCACCTCCAAGCCAAAATGCAGCGCATCAAGGAAAACGAACAGCGCCAATTGGAGATGTGGACGGAAGACGCGCGCTTGATCGTGGTGGGCTATGGCACGGCAGGGCGCGTGGCCCAAAGCGCCGTCAAACGCGCGCGCGACGAAGGGATGAAGGTGGGCATGTTCCGCCCGATCACGCTTTGGCCGTTCCCCGAAAAGCGGCTTAGCCCCTTGGCCGACCAAGCGAATGCCTTCTTGGTGGTGGAAATGAACGCCGGCCAGATGGTGGACGATGTGCGGTTGGTGGTGGAAGGGCGCGCGCCGGTCGAGTTTTACGGACGCATGGGCGGCGTCGTGCCCGTGCCGGAAGAGATTTATGACGTGATCCGCGATCTCTACGACAAACTGCCAGCTAGTGGGGGATAGGAGTGGGACGATGACAACCGCAGTGATGACCGAAAAACTGGTCTACAAACGTCCGCAAGCGCTGCTCGATGTGGAAACACACTATTGCCCGGGCTGCACGCACGGCATAGCGCACCGCCTGATCGCGGAAGTGCTGGACGAGCTGGGCATCCGCGAGCGCACTATCGGCGTGGCGCCGGTGGGTTGCGCGGTTTTCGCTTACGAATACTTCAATGTAGATGGCACAGAAGCGGCTCACGGGCGCGCTCCGGCTATGGCGACGGGCATCAAGCGCGTTTTGCCGGACCGCATCGTCTTTACCTATCAGGGCGACGGCGACTTGGCCGCTATCGGCACGGCAGAGATTGTGCACGTGGCCGTGCGCGGTGAGAACATCACCACCATCTTTATCAACAACGCCATCTACGGCATGACAGGCGGGCAAATGGCCCCTACCACGCTCCCGGGCCAGGTGACCACCTCCTCACCTGGCGGGCGCAGCGTGTCGCTGGCTGGCTATCCGGTGCGCATGTCCGAGCTGTTGGCGAACACCCCGGGCGCAGCATACATCGTGCGGCGCTCGTTGCACAACGTCAAGGAGATCAACCGCGCCAAGAAAGCAATCAAGCTGGCCTTTCGGGCACAGATGGAAGGGCTGGGCTTTTCGATGGTGGAGCTGCTTTCGGTGTGTCCCACCGGCTGGAAGATGACGCCTCCGGAAGCTATGCAATGGCTGGAAGAGCACATGATCCCGCACTATCCGCTGGGCGACTATAAGGTCAGCGACGAAGTGCGCGCGTTGGCAAAGCGGAGGTAAGCGCCATGCACGAGGAATTGATCTTCGCAGGGTTCGGAGGGCAAGGCGTGCTTTTTGCCGGACAGTTGCTGGCCTATACGGCGCTGGAAGAGGGTAAACATGTGACGTGGATTCCCTCCTACGGGCCGGAGATGCGCGGCGGCACGGCCAACTGTACGGTGGTAGTCAGCGACGAGCCGATCGGCTCGCCGGTCTGCAAGCATCCTAGCGTGGCGGTGGTTTTCAACAACCCCTCGATGGAAAAATACGAGCCGCTGGTTAGGCCGGGAGGGCTTTTCATCGTCAACGACTCGATGATCGTGCGCCCCCCCCAACGCCAGGATATCGAGATTGTGCAGTTGCCCGCCACCACGCTGGCCGGTGAGCTAGGA
>JALSSH010000136.1 GCA_026984385.1 Ardenticatenia bacterium
CGGAAACCGAGGCGGGCGCCATCCTGGCACATGTGGAAGAGGTGCAGCCGCGCATCTTGATCGTGGACTCGATCCAAACGACCTATTTGGAAGGCAAGGCTTCGGCGGCGGGCAGCGTCAGCCAGGTGCGTGAGTGCGCGAGCCTTTTCCGCCAGTTGGCAAAAGAAAGCGGCATCGCGGTTTTCCTGGTCGGCCACGTGACCAAAGAGGGCGTCATCGCCGGCCCGCGCGTGCTGGAGCACATCGTAGACACGGTGCTATACCTGGAAGGCGACCGTTTCCAGGCCTATCGCCTGTTGCGCAGCGTCAAAAACCGCTTCGGGCCGACAAGCGAAGTCGGCGTTTTTGAGATGCAGGATCGCGGGCTGGTGGAGGTCACCAACCCGTCGGAGGTGTTCATCGCGGAGCGCGTGGTCAACGCCCCGGGCAGCGCCATCGCCGTAACGCTGGAAGGCACGCGCCCGCTGTTGGTGGAGGTGCAAGCGCTCGCCAGCCAGAGCATTTACCCGAACCCACGCCGCACCGCCAACGGGGTAGACTTCAACCGGATGCTGCTTATTTCGGCGGTGCTGACCAAGCGCGTCGGCATTCGGCTTTTTGAGAAGGACATTTTCGTCAACGTGATCAGCGGGCTGAAGATCGACGAACCCGCCGCCGACCTGGCAATTGCGGTGGCGGTGGCCTCCAGTGCTTGGGACGTGCCCGTGCCTGCGGATATGGCCTTCGTGGGGGAGATCGGGCTTAGCGGGGAGTTGCGCGCCGTGAGTCAGATCGGCGTGCGCGTGCGAGAAGCGGCTAAGCTGGGCTTTCGGCGCGTGATCGTGCCGCGCACGCACCGCCACGCGAACACCTTGCCCGAAGGCGTGGAAGTGATCGCGGCGCGCAGTGTGCGCGAGGCGCTGAAGCGCGCTTTGCCAGATGGGCGCTAGTTGCTCAGCACGCGCGCCAACCCCACGTTGATCTCGTCCAGCACGTGCGGCGTCAGCTCGGCGAGCGCGGCGCGTTTGTCCGCGTGCGGAGAGACGCCCACTGCCTCAAAGTGCACCTGCACGCCCGCCCCACGCAGCAGCTCGGCGGCGCGTTTGGTGGCGCGGATGCCCCCTGTGGAATCCTCGAAGACGACGACGCGCAACGCTTGCCCGCGCAGCTCGGCAAGGGGGCCGCTCAATCGGCCCTCTTCGGCCAACGTAGCCGCCGCCAAGAGCGCCTCGGTTTCCGAGCCGGAAAGCGCCGCGCCCAAAGCCGCCAGCGCCTGCACGGGCGAAGGCTTGATGTAGTGGGCGGTGTCGCGCTTTTTGTGCCAAGCCAGCCACCCAACGCGCCCTTGCCCGATCAAGGGCAATTCGCGCGCCACGTTGAGCAACTCAGCGGCTAATTCCGCTTCCGGCGCGTAGCCGCTTGGGGGCGCGCCCGCGCTCAGATGGGCGGGCAAGTCGGCGGGGGGCAGGCTTGGGCGCGCGGTGTAAACGACCGCGCCGTTTTCCGGACGGGCCGCCCAGCTCAACAAGCGCGCGCGGCTTTCAGCGCTGAGCAAGGGGCGGTCGCGCTGTGCCAAATAGCTTTCCAGCGTCAAGGGCGCGGGGTGGCCGTAGGTGGTGGCGAAGCGTTCGCTCCCCAGCGTGTGCGCTTGAAAAACGCGCGTGGTCGGCGCGCCGAGCACGTCGTAGACGTTCCCGAGCAGCGTTTCCAGCAGCGGGAGATTGGCGGGATCGGTGCGCTGGCTCAGCAGTTGCAGATGCACGCGGGCAGGGTGGACGCTATCGGTTTGGGCGCGCGCAATGGCACGGGCAGCAGCGGCGAAGTGCGGTCGCGGCAGACGCAAGTCAGCCGCGCGGATCGCCTCGAAGGTGGCTTGCAACGTCTCGCGGCGCAGATCGGGGCGCAGCGTGAGTGCGCTTAGCAGCAGCTCGCTAACACACATGGCGACCGAGTCCCACTCGTTGGTCAGTCCGCACGCCTCGAAGACGGCGATCTCGTCATAGGTGACGCGCGGGGCAGGTTGGCCCATTTGTGCGGCGAAGTGATCTACGGTGGCGCGCAGGGCCTCTTTGTAGCCCAGGGGGTGGACGAGCACGCCGTCCACGTCTAATAAAATCAACGTGCGGGCGGGGACTTTAGGCGTGGTGTTGTGCACGATAGGCGTCATAGTCGGCCCGTGTGACCATTTTCCCGCCTTGCACATCACAAGAGAGCAGGCGGCGTTTTTTGTCGAAAACGAAATCGGCTTCCAAGCGCGCGAGCGTCTCCGGCCCGACAATGCCTTTGTGCGCAAAGTATTGGTTGCCGTCGTCCGAGAGCGAGAGATCGTTGTAGCGGTGCAGCCGTACTCGGATCACTTCGTCGCTTTGGTCGGCGCGGAAGTAGAAATAGAGGCCGTCAGGGTCGGACGCGCCGCGTCCTCCGCCGAGCAAGCGTTTTAGAAAATTCACAGCTCTTCCTCCTAAACGTGACTGCACGGAAAGCATACCACAAGGCTGTAGGGGTGCACAGGGCAAGCTGGGTTTTCTGCATGCCCGCGTTTTCCTCAGCGGGCAAATCGCGTACAATGAACATAGAACCCAGCCAAGCGAGGGCGAAGAAAGGCCGAACGATGAACATTTCCGCGCAGCAACGCGACACGATCACCATCTTATATTTGGAAGGACGCATAGACGGAGACGGCGCATTGGAACTCGACGATGCGCTCCAACAAGTGCTCGCAGACGGCCACGCGCGGCTTGTTCTGGATATGTCCCAGGTGAGCTACATCAACAGCGCGGGTTTGCGCACTCTAGCCGACGCCCTGGCCCGTGCTCAGCAGAAACAAGGCGACGTGAAGCTGGTCACGCTGACGCCTAAAGTGTTGCGCGTTTTACAAATTATCGGCTTTGACCGCTTCTTCGATATCCACGCCAGCTTGTCAGAAGCGCTTGCGGCCTTCAGTTGAGCCGTGCCCATCCTTCATCCCACCGACTGATGACCACCACGCTACTCGGCGAATTGCGTTTACCCGCCCAGCGCGAAAGTCTGCGCGTGCTCTCCTACTTCATACACGGCCTCGCCCAACGGCTGAAGCTTTCGGAAAATGTGCGCTTTGAGCTGGAGTTGGTGGCCGAGGAAGCAGCCACCAACATCATCGAGCACGCTTACCCGGAGCGCACCAAAGGCGAGATGCTCATCCGCGCCGAACTGGAGGGCGACCATGTGTTGCTAACGCTGCTGGACTGGGGCGAGCCGTTCCGTCCGGACGCCATTTCTCCATTTGACATCAACGCCCCGCTGGAAACACGCACCCAGGGCGGCATGGGACTTCACTTCATCCACACGCTGAGCGACGCCGTGGAGCGCATCCCCGCTACAGACGTAGAGCAACCCAACCTTTTGCGGCTGAAAAAACGCATCGAACGCGCCGAAACGCCCGTCCGCGCCCCGAACCCGCTCCAAGAACTCAACGCCATGCACACGGTCAGCGCGGTGATGATCTCCAATCCCGACCTGGACAATTTGCTGCGCTTGATTTTGAGTAAGTTGGTCAACGTAATCGACGCCGACCGAGGCACGCTGTATCTGATCGACGAGGTGCGCGGTGAGTTGTGGTCACGAGTGTTGCAAGCAGAAGACGGAGAACTTTCGGAAATCCGCCTCAAGCTCGGCGAGGGGGTGGCCGGTTATGTCGCGGCCAGCGGCCAAACGCTCAACATTCCGGACGCTTACGCTGACCCCCGCTTCAACGCGCGTTTTGATCACATCACGGGCTATCGCACGCGCTCGATTTTGGCCGCGCCGATGGTCAATCCACAGCAAAAAATTATCGGCGTGGTGCAATTGCTCAACAAGCGCGGC
>JALSSH010000137.1 GCA_026984385.1 Ardenticatenia bacterium
GCGCGGCTCGCGGGGGGTGCAGGGGGCGAAGCTCCCTGCTGGGGGCGCGGGGGCGAAGCCCTCGCACCCAAAAAACGCGCGGACACATGCTTTTGCACGTGCCCGCGCGTCGCGTTTACACTTCACACGGTGAGCTTTAGCTCTCGGTGAACTCGCCCTCGACCACGTCCTCATCGCTCGGCTGACCGGCAGCGGAGGCGCTCCCGTCGTCGGCGGCAGCACCGCCCACGCCCGCACCGGCACTCTCGTACATGGCCGCGCCCACCTGCTGCAAAGCCAGCGCCAGGGCCTCGGTTTCGCGCTTGATCGCGTCCATGTCGTCGCCTTCCAACGCCTTGCGCACTGCCTCGATCTTGCTCTCGATCTCGCTGCGTTGCGCTTCGGCGATCTTGTCGCCGTGTTCGCGTAGCAGCTTTTCGGCGGTGAAGATTTGCGCGTCGGCCAAGTTGCGCGTTTCCACCTGCTGGCGACGGCGCTCGTCTTCGGCTTTGTGCTGTTCGGCTTCGCGCACCATGCGCTGGATTTCTTCCTCGCTCAAACCACTGCTGGCCGTGATGGTGATCTTCTGCTCGCGGCCCGTCGCTTTGTCTTTGGCGCTGACGTTCAGGATGCCGTTGGCGTCAATATCAAACGTCACTTCAATTTGCGGCACGCCGCGCGGCGCCGGTGGGATGCCGTCCAGGATGAAGCGGCCCAGCGTCTTGTTGTCCGCCGCCATCGGACGCTCGCCTTGCACGACGTGGATTTCCACTTGCGACTGGTTGTCGGTTGCCGTGCTGAAAATCTGGCTCTTGCGGGTCGGGATGGTGGTGTTGCGCTCGATGATCGGCGTCGCCACGCCGCCCAACGTCTCAATCGAGAGCGTGAGCGGGGTCACATCCAGCAAGAGCACTTCCTTCACCTCGCCGCCGAGCACGCCGCCTTGGATAGCCGCACCGATGGCGACCACTTCGTCCGGATTGACGCTCTTATTCGGCTCTTTGCCGAAGAACTTCTTGACCGCTTCTTGGATAGCGGGCATACGGGTCATGCCGCCCACCAAGAGCACTTCGTTGATGTCTCCGGCCTTCAGCCCGGCGTCGTCAAGCGCCTTCTTGCACGGCTCGATGCTGCGGTCGATCAGGTCAGCGACCAGGCTTTCGAGCTTGGCGCGCGTCAAGGTCATGTTCAAATGCTTGGGGCCGCTGGCGTCCGCCGTGATAAAGGGCAGATTGATCTCGGCCTGCATGGTGGTGGAAAGCTCTTTCTTGGCGTTTTCCGCCGCTTCCTTCAACCGTTGCAAGGCCTGGCGGTCTTGCCGCAAGTCAATCCCCTGCTCCTTCTTAAACTCGTCGGCGATCCAGTCGATGATGCGCTGGTCGAAGTCGTCGCCGCCGAGGAAGGTATCGCCGTTGGTCGAGCGCACCTCGATCAGGCCTTCGCTCACGTCCAGGATCGAGATATCGAACGTGCCGCCGCCCAAATCGTAGACGGCGATGGTCTCGTCCTTTTTCTTGTCAATGCCGTAAGCCAGCGACGCCGCCGTCGGCTCGTTGATAATACGCTTCACGTCCAAACCGGCGATGCGGCCCGCGTCTTTGGTCGCTTGGCGTTGGCTGTCGGAAAAGTAAGCCGGAACGGTGATCACGGCTTCCTTCACTTCTTCGCCCAAATACGCTTCGGCGTCGGCCTTGATCTTTTGTAGGATCATGGCCGAAATTTCCGGCGGGCTATACGCTTTGCCGCCCATGTGGACGCGCACGTCGCCGTTAGGCGCAGCGCTGACCTTGTACGGCACAATTTCCAGCGCCTTTTGCACTTCCGGGTCGTCAAACTTGCGCCCCATGAAGCGCTTGATCGAAAAGATGGTGTTTTCGGGGTTCATCACCGCCTGCCGACGGGCCAGTTGCCCGACCAGGCGCTCCCCTTGTTTGTTGACCGCGACCACCGACGGGATCAGTCGCCCGCCTTCTGCCGACGGGATTACGGTTGGTTCGCCGCCTTCGATCACCGCGACAACCGAGTTGGTCGTCCCCAAGTCAATGCCGATAATCTTGCCCATGTGTCTCTCACCTCGCCTTGCTTGATGATATGTGATGATTGCTTGCAAACGCGCACGTGTGCGCGTTGAAATGTCTCTGGTTTACGTTTACTCAGCCACCCGCACCAGCGCCGGACGCAAAACGCGCTCGCCGAGCATATAGCCGCGTTGGAGCACCTCGGTGACCGTGCCGCTTTCCGCCTCGGAGTTTGTCTCCATGCCAACCGCCTCGTGATAGGTCGGGTCAAACGGTTTGCCGACGGCCTCAATTTCGCTCACGCCCGCGTCTTGCAAAAAGCGCTCCAGCTTGCGCAAAATCAGCGCCACGCCCTCGTACCACTCGTTATGTTGGTCTTCGGGCACGGCGTCCATCGCGCGGTAAAAGTCGTCCAGCACGGGCAACAGCTTGAGCAGCAATTGCGCTTCGGCCACTTTGGTTTGGTCGGCGCGCTCGCGCTCGACACGGCGTTTATAGTTTTGGAAGGCGGCCCGTTCGCGCTGGAGACTGTCCAAATATTCCGCTGCGCGGGCTTCGGCTTGTTCTAAGCGTGCAGACACGTTGTCTTCTGCGGCCTCCTTTGTCGTCGTCTCGGTCACTGCGCTCGGAGCCGCCTCCGCAGCGGTTTGGCCGTCACCGTTTGGCGGTGTTGCTTGTTGGGCTTCGGCCTGAGCTGTCGCTTCCGCCTCGTGGGTGTCGTGTGCGTCGTCTTTGGGCGGGGCGGCATGAGATTTCTTCGCTTTGGAGTGCGTCTTTTTGGCGCTCACTACCTTTTGCCTCCGAAAGTTTGCAGGGTATCTGGTGACCTTAGCGCCTGTAGTGTAGCGAATGAGTCATAGAAATTCGTTAGCAAAGCGCAGGAATCTTGTAGATTAGTTCCCAAACGGCTTCCGCGCGGGGGCAAAGCATGGTTCGCACCTCCGCACGTCAAATTTTCAGATGAAGGCCAATGCTGTTAGGATCGGGACAGACCGAACGACGCGCGCAAACACTTTGCGCGGCTCAGACACAGGATACATACTATGCCAAGTACACCATCCACGCCACCAATCCACTCAAACGGAAACGGGGACGACTTCCCGAGTTGGTGGGAACAACTCAGCGGCCTGTTAGAAGTCGCCGATCTGACCAACGCGGCCATCCGCCGCAAGCTGGACGCAACCGCCGCCCAAGCCAACAATTACGGCTTGCAACTGATCGCGGACTGGCAATATGCGCACGCGCTGCCGGTGCTCACTGCCGCGATTGAGGCTTGGGCACGGCTGGGGCAGATCGCGGGGCTGGTCAACGCGCGCAATTTGCGCGGCGCGGCCTATCGGCATCTGGGCGAGCACGCCGCCGCGCTGGACGATTACAGCGCGGCACAGCGCCTGGCCGACGCACGCGAGTTGATCAGCGCGGCGATTCATGCGCGGTGCGGGTTGGCCGCCGCCTATCTGGATATGGAAGCGCACGGGCAAGCCGAAGCGCCGCTCGCAGAGGCGCAAAAGCTCGCCGAAGGGCAAGGCGATCCGCCCGACGCGGCGCACGTACACTACTGGCAAGGGCGCTTGGCCGAAGCGCGCAAAGACTGGCTGCCCGCTCAGCGCGCCTATCAAGAAGCGGTGGACATTTGGCACGCCGTGCCCGCCCCTGCCGAAGAAACCGAGGCCAAAGCGGGCATGATGCGCACGCTGTTGGCACAAGGCTACGCGGTCGAGGCGTACACAATGGCGCAGCAAGTTTTGCGGCATCTGGCGGAAAACGGCCCCCGTCGTTTAGAAGACCCGTTGCGGGTGTATTGGGACGTGTACCGCGTGTTGCACATGGCGCGGGAAGAAGAGGAGGCGCGGGAGATGTTGCGCGCGGCCTATACGTTGATGGTGCGGCAGATGGACGGGCTGGAAACGCCCGAGCAGCGCGAGCGCTTCCGCGAGCGCGTGCCGTTGCACCGCGAGATCGCGGAGACGTGGCAGAAGCTGGTGAGCGAGTAAAAGGGGGGCGAGGGCGCGTGATGCGGGCGGGGGCGTTGCCCCCGCGCCCCCAGCAGGGAGCTTTGCCCCCTGCACCCCCCGCGAGCCGCGCTCCGCGCGCCTCGCGGCGCTGGCGCTCGCCGGACGGAGTGAATGTTTGCGGTGATCGCGCAGTGGGCGCGCCGCCAGGGCCTGGCTTTCGCCGACCGCCCACGCCCATACGCCCTCCGGGCCGCGTCAACGCGCAGCGTTGATGCGGCGGGGTCAAGGGGTGCTCGCACCCCTTGCGGGGTGTGGGGCAGCGCCCCACAGCACACCCACAGATACCGCCCCGACGCTCAGATCACGTAATCCGGCGCGTAGAGCGTCTCCTCTTCCTCTGCGTGATGTCCGTTGCCATTGCCGTTGCCGTTGGCGGATGTTGCAGAGGCCGCCGAGCGATGGATCGCCCGTTCGACTTCGTCCAGCCGATCCAAGATACGGTCCAGCCGTGCAGTGACCACGTCCGGCAGCACGTTATGGGCCAGGTCGCGTCCGGGTTCGGGCGCGGGAGCGCGCCGCTTGATCGGCTTGCCCGGGATGCCCACGACGACGCTCTCGGGCGGCACATCTTTGACCACAACAGCGTTAGCGCCGATGCGCGAATTTTTCCCCACAGTGATCGCTCCTAAGACTTTGGCGCCGGCGCCGATAACGACGCCGTCTTCGATGGTGGGATGGCGTTTGCCGTGTTGCAAGCTGACCCCGCCGAGTGTCACGCCGTGATAGAGCGTCACGTCCGCGCCGATCTCGGTGGTTTCGCCGATCACCACACCCATCCCGTGATCAATGAAAAAACGCGGCCCGATCTGCGCGCCCGGGTGGATTTCGATGCCGGTCAGCCAGCGCGCAAGTTGCGAAAGCCAACGAGCCAACAAACGTAACCGCCAGCGCCAAAACCGATGCGCCACGCGATGCCACCAAATGGCATGCAAGCCGGAATAGGCGGTGAGCACCTCCAGCGCGTTGTGTGCCGCCGGATCGCGTTCCAGGGCGGAGGCAACATCTTCGCGGATGGTACGGATCAGGCCCAGCATAATGACCTCCTGCGATCTCAGTCGTTCAAATCCGCGTAGAGCGCGGTCGAAAAATAGCGTTCGCCCCAAGAGGGAATGATGACCACGATGGTTTTGCCCGCGTTTTCGGGGCGAACCGCCACTTGCAACGCGGCCCACGTCGCCGCGCCGGAGGAGATGCCGACCAGCAAACCTTCTTCGCGGGCCATACGGCGCGCCGTCTCGAAGGCGTCGTCGCCCGTCACACGGACGATCTCGTCGTAGATGGCCGTGTTGAGCACTTGCGGCACAAAGCCCGCGCCGATGCCCTGGATGGGGTGCGGGCCTTTTTCCCCGCCGCTGAGCACGGGCGAGTCCGCAGGCTCAACCGCGACCACCTGCACAGACGGTTTGCGCGCCTTGAGCACCTCGCCCACGCCGGTGATCGTGCCGCCTGTGCCGATCCCCGCCACGAAAATATCCACCTGCCCCGCCGTGTCGCGCCAGATTTCCTCGGCGGTGGTGCGGCGGTGCACTTCGGGGTTGGCAGGGTTGCGGAACTGTTGGGGCATGAAGGCGTTTTCGTGTTCGGCCACGATACGCTCAGCTTCGGCGATCGCGGCGGCCATCCCGCCCTCGGCGGGCGTGAGCACCAGCTCCGCACCGAACGCGCGCAGCAATTTGCGGCGCTCGCGGCTGACCGATTCCGGCATGGTGACAACCAGACGATAGCCACGCTGGGCGCAGACCATCGCCAAGCCGATGCCGGTGTTGCCGCTGGTCGGCTCGACGATCAGCGTTTCGGGCGTGATCTGGCCCGCTTGTTCGCCCGCTTCGACCATCGCCAGCGCGATACGGTCCTTGACGCTGCGGGCGGGGTTGTCGTACTCAAGTTTGGCGAGCACGGTGGCCCCCGCGCCCTCGGTGATGCGATTGAGCCGCACAAGCGGCGTGTTGCCGATAAGTTGGGTGACGTTTTCGGCGATGCGCGGTTTTTGTGTAACGGCCATGATGCAAAGCTCCTTCGGGTGATGGTCAAGTGGGTGACGGGATGCGCTCCAGGCAAAAGAAAATCGGCCACGCTTGGGTTGCGTGGCCGATTGCTCAAACGCCCTATTCGTTACTCAGGCACTATCCATCCACAGCCCCACACCACAAGCGTTGTGTCGCTCGCACACACAAACAAGAACACACGCACAGCCCTTGGATTGGGGTCAACATGGAAAGCCTAAGCTCCTCAGCGTTGATTGATGTTTTTTCCTCAACTGCCCTTATTATAAGCACGAGCCGCTGCATTTGGCAAATTTGTTGTGGGGCGCTGCGAGCGGCAAGAGCAGGGGAACTTGAGCGGTCGGGGAACGTGCGCTGCTATGGAGCGTTCGCCGTCGGGAGGGCGCGCCGCCCGTGCGCCATACGGCGCACTACGCGCGGCATTCGCCGCGCGTCAGCCGCGCGGAGCGCGGCGAGGCGGCGCGCCCAAATGCGCGATCACCGCAAACGCTAGGCTACCGGCGGCAGCTCCGCTCCGCGAGCCGTGCGTCAGCGCGGCTCGCGGGGGGTGCAGGGGTCATCCGACCCCTGCTGGGGGCACGGGGGCAAAGCCCCCGCCGCCCTGCCGCTACTCGCTCACGCGCACGCTCACATGCGCGGATTCCGCGCTGTTGCCCGCCGCGTCATACGCCACCGCCCACAACTCGAACGTGCCCGCCTGTTCCAACGGCACGCGCGCCGTATAGGGCCACTCCTCGGCGCTGGCGACCTGTTCGCCGTCGCGGTAAAAGTCCACCCGCGCGATCTGCACGTTGTCTTCCGGCTCGGCGCGGAGCGGAATAGCCGCGTCTTCCCGCAGCGAAAAACGCGCGCCTTCCTGCGGCTCGCTGAGCTGCACGCGCGGCGGCGCGTTGTCCACCGTCACGGCCACGTAAGCCGTTTCCAGCGAGTTGTCCGCGCGAACCATCGTCAAGCGCAGCGTGTAAACCGCGCCGTCGCTCAAGCCCGCCGTGTCCCACGTGCCCAGCAGCACGTCGCGCCCGCTTTGCGTGCCTTCGCCCACTTGGAGCCACACGTCCGGCTGCGTGCCCGCGCCGTAGTCCAAGCGATAGTAGGCGAACTGCTCATCGCTGACGTTGCCGCGAACCTCCACCTGCCCGCGCACACGCCCCAAAAACGGCGGCGAGATAATCGCCACAGGGTTAAAAGGCGAGGTGGCGTCCACCGTGTCGTATTCGTCGGGTGGGAAGCGCTGACCGGTTTCCCGTGCCCAGGCGCGCACCTGCGGCGGCCAGTCGAAAAAGACCATCTGCTCCACGCACTCCGACGGCGAAGAGGCGCTCGCCAAGCGCCCGTTGCAGACGTTAACCGCGTACTCCTTCCAATACGTGTCCACTTGGGAAGGGCGTGTGTCAATGCCCAAGGCCGGGTCTACGTAGAAAAGCTCGCGCGTTTGTGGGCAGATGCGCGTGGGCAAAAGGCCGGAAATCTGACACACGACCGCCTCTACCACCGTCGGGGGACGCGCCCACTCCTGACGCGGTAGGGCGTCGCGCGTGTGCACGTATTCCATCAGCGCATGCCAGATCGGGGCAGCGCCGCTCGATCCGGTGACGTCGCTCATCGAGCGGTTGTCGTTGTTGCCCACCCACACACCGACCACCATTTGCGGCGTGTAGCCGACCGTCCAGGCGTCGCGGTTGTCGTTGGTGGTGCCGGTCTTGACGGCGGCGGGACGCGAAAGCTCTAGCGCGCTGCCGCGCCCGAAGGCCGGCTCGCGCGCGGCGTCGTCGGCCAGGATGTCGGTCAGGATGTACGCGAGCGCCGGTTCGAGCACCAAGCGCCGCTGAAACGTGCCGGTCTCCTCGCCATACTCCCACAGCACGCGCCCGTCCGCGTCCTCAATGCGCAAAATCGCCACCGGATTTAGCCCGCGAAAGCCCGGCGCGCTCTGATCCTCGTGCACCGGCACGCCGACCATGTAGCCGCCCTGGTTAAAAACGTTGTAAGCGTAGGTCAAGTCGAGCAGTGAGACCTCCCCGCTGCCCAACGCCAGCGCCAAGCCGTAACGGTCAAGCTGGGTCAGCGAGTTGATCCCCAGGCGGTGCGCGGTGCGCAAAATCGGCCCCAGCCCGATCAAGTTGGCGAGCTGCACCGGCGGCACGTTGTAGGAGTTCGCCAGCGCGTCGCGCACGCTCATCGGGCCGTGATATTGGCGGTCTATGTTCACGGGCGTGTAAGGCTGGCCGCCGTTGTCGAACTCGATCGGCACGTCGTAGGTCATGGTGGCGGCGGTGATGCCGTTGGGATAGCCCGGCAGCGGCCCTTGCAAAAAAGCGGCCAGGTACACAAACGGCTTGAACGAGGAGGCCGGTTGCCGTTGAGCCAGCGCCGCGTTGTAGTGGCCCTGGATGCCCTCGTCCCAATAGTCCACGCTGCCGACCATGCTCAGCACTTCGCCGGTTTCGCCGCGCAAAACCACCACTGCCGCGTTGCTCACGTCTCGTTGGCCGCCGACCAACGCTTGCGGCAAGGGCGGCAAATACGCGGCTGCAGGACACGGCGTGCCCAAGCTGGTATGGTACGAAACCGTCGGATCGCCGCCCGCCAAACGCGAAACATAGCTGCGCGCCACACACTCGGCTTGGAGCTGCAAGTCCAGGTCTAGCGTGGTGTAGATGCGCAAGCCACCGCGTGTGAGCAAACGCGGCCCGTCCAGCCCCAAGTCGTTGAGGATCGCCTCGGCTTCGGCGCGCGCGTAAAAGGAGAAGTGCGGCGCGATGATGTCAAAACGCGCGCTGAAGGGGCGCACGGCCAACGGGCGGGCGAAGGCTTCTTCGGCCTGCTGCGCCGTGATGTAGCCCTCGTCCACCATCGCTTGGAGCACCAGCCCCTGGCGCAACTTGGCCGCGTCGGGGTTGTCAATCGGGTTCTGGAGCGGAAATTGCGGGATAGCCGCCAGCATAGCCGCCTCGGCCAGCGTCAGATCGCGGGCAGGTTTGCTGAAATACTGCTGTGCCGCCGCCTCGATCCCGTAGGCCCAGCCGCCGTAAAAGTTGGTGTTGACGTACCACTCCAGGATTTGGTCCTTGCTATAAAGCCGCGAAATCTCGGTCGCCAAGATCACTTCCTTGACCTTGCGCCCGACACTCAGCTCACGGCGCTCTTCCGGCGCCAAAAGTACGTTGCGCACGAGTTGCTGCGTAATCGTGCTGCCGCCTTGCAATTGCCCGCCGGTCAGGTTCGCCCAGAGCGCGCGCGCCATGCCGCGCAGGTCATAGCCCGGGTTGCGGTAAAAGCTGGCGTCTTCGATGGCGACGGTGGCTTGCAAAATGTAAGGCGGCAGATCGTCGAGCCGCACCCAGCGGCGATCCCCCCCCTCCGGGTCGATCACCTCGTAGAGCACGGTCTGGCCGCTGCGGTCGTAAAGCACACTGGTGAGGAAGGCTTCTTCCTCGGCGGCGACGATGCGTTCAGGCGGGGGCAATTGTGCGGCGTAATAATTGTACACCGCCGCGAACACGCCCAGCGCGATCAGCGTGCCCAGGGCCAGCGCCAGCGCCAACGCCCCCAACACCACGCCCGCCCAACGCAACGCACGCGGCACGGTTTGCTCCGCGCGTTGACGTTGGCGGCGACGACGACGGGCCAGGCGGGCGAGGGTCTGTGGAGTGCTCATAGGCGAATTATTGGGAAAGATGCTCGCGTATCAAGTCTAACGCTTCCTCGCGCGTTTCTACCACGCCGATCACGTTAGAACCCTGGAATTGATTCTGCGATTTAAGTGCATTCGCCCCCAACTTGACCAACTCACTCTTGCCGATGTAAATCGTCGCCACGTCGGGGTCAAAAGCGCCGCCCTCGTGTTCCCTTTCCATAGCGATCCCGACCATCATATCGCCAAAGCCCAGATTAACGTCGGAAAAGTCCAACACGCGGTAAACCTTCCCCTCCCCGCTGAGTTCCTGCTTGAATTGCGCCGTAGCAGCCATAGAAGTTGCGGGGTCTCCAGGAAGCTCAACAGGTTCAGAAAGCGTATAGTAAATGGTTCGAATTTCGGGAAGTTTTTCGATCTGTATTGACATTGTGTTACATACCTCCTATATTTTTATTGGTGAAACGGTGGGAAATTCTCCTTATCAAGCTCTCCAGATACATAAGCTAAGTTCGGCCAGTGCCAATTCCATGATCATACGCACAGGAGCAAAGCGCATGTTTAAACCTAACTGGGCATCCGTAGAGCCTGAGCAATTTTACCACGACATCCGCCGAATGGCGGAACTGGTCAACGCGCCCTACAACGCCGAAAAGTTCGAGCCAGCCGTCAAAACATACGAAGCGTGCTTCCGCACCTCCCCCGTTTCCTATCGTACCACGTCCCACCCGCCCGAACAGCGTAATCTTTCCGTGCGCTACTTCGGCTTTGCCTGCGACATCAGCCCCTACGAAGCCGCCGTCCAAAACGGATTGATCGTGCCGGACGACCACCCGATCTATCAACTCTACAACGAGGCTATGATGGCCTACCCCGCCCCCGGGCACGGCGTAGATTTGGGCACACGTAACGGCATGGAAAAAATATGGGTCTTCCCCAAAGGCGACGTCCCCATCCAAGAAGCGGTACAACTGCCTTCGTTGCCGCCCGCGGCTCGGGAACACCTGGGCTTTTTCCAAAAGTACGGTTTGGAAGGTCTTATCGTCTTGGGCATTGACTATTTGCACAAAACTGTCAATCTCTACTTCCGCACCCCGCCCGAGCCGGAGCGCAGCGAAAAGCTCCTGCAGATGTTGCAAGAGCTGGGCTTCCAGGCCGGTGAGGAAGCCGCCACCTTCCCCAAAACACTTTCCGTGTACTTCACCTTCGGCTGGCACACTTCCAAGTGCATTCGCGTAAGCATGGTTACCGCGTTTGTGCCCAAGGAGGAATTTCCCTTCCAATACTATCCGGAAGCCGAACGCTATTTCGACAACCCGCCTGTGCTCACCGAAGTGCCGATCGCAGGCTTCCTCCCTGCCTATATGGCCGAAGGAAACTACATCAAGATCGACATGGACTACAACGGCGGCCTTTCGCAGATGCTGCTGCTGGCCGTCCAACAAGCCCCCGCTTAGCTCGCGTATCTGAAACGCTGAGCAATTTTCGCCCACCGTTCACCAGCCCCCCTACGGGGGCTTTTTTGCGCGCCAGGCGCAAAAAGTTCAACTTCGATTGTGCATTTCTGTACAGGGATCGCTATAATTGGCTAGAAACGTAGCCGCCTCATCAGCCAATACACCAGGAGAGAGCATGAACAAAAAGACCTTGATCGGCCTGGCCGTGTTGGGCGCAGCCTTGATCGCGTTGGCCTTTTACGCCGCCAACCGCAGCGAAGAGACGCCCACGACTCCCAGCGCCGCCACCTCAACGTCAACGACCAGCACCACTGCCGCCACCCCGTCCCCCGCCGCCACCACCGACCCCGCCGCGATGAAGGTTTTTGAGTGGGAAGACTTCGGCGTCACCTTCACGCTGCCGGAAGATTGGGACTGGATGGGAGATAGCCCGGAGTTTGCGCTGGCGTTGATCTCGCCGGATATCAAGCAGTTCGGCCAGGGCGCGTATATCACCATTGACGTTTACCCCAGCCTCGGCCCGGGCAAAACGCCGGAGTCCGCATTAGAAGAGGTTGCTAAGGAAAACGACACGGAAATCGAACCCTTCCCGGGCGGTGGCGTCGGCGTCGCCATGCCGGACGAGGCCAACGGCCTTATCCAAAACCTGGTTGTCTATCCCTATAACGACATGGGCGCCGTGCTGGTGATGCAAACCGCCGCCTCGCCAAACGAAAACGCGACCATTTTAGACATCCTGGGCAGCATGAAGATTCACCCGCCACACCCGGACGCCGAAGCCGCCGACGCGGCCTTCCTCGCCAGCTTGGAAAGCCCACAAGACGGCGCGCTCAGCTATGGAGAAGACGACGCGCCGGTGGTGATGCGCGAGTATCTGAGCTTCACTTGCGGCCATTGCGCTCAATACACGCTTTCGATCAGCAACCTGTTGGCGTTGGAAGTAGAAAGCGGGCGCGTGCGCTTTGAGCTTTCGCCGGTGAGCTGGGACGATAACGCCGAGTACGCCGCCAACGCCTTTTATTGCGCCACCGCCCAGGGCAAAGGCTACAGCGCCTACAAAGCCTTGTACACAAACTATTTGACGCTGGGCTATGAAGAAGCGTACACCGAGGACGCCGTGCGCGAAGCGATGGGCGAAAACGGCGTCGGGCTGGATATGGACGCCTTCGCGCAGTGCATGACCGAAGGCACTTATGCCGACTTGTTGGAGGCGAGCAATGCCGCCTTTGCCGACTTCGGGCTGACCGGCACGCCCACCGTGTTGTTGGGCTTCAGCGACGAGGAGATCACCCCGCTGCACATGCCGGACAAACAAGTGTGGAGCGGCACAATCCCCGTCAGCATTCTGCGCCAGATCATCAGCAAGATGATCGACGATGGCCTCACGCCGGATGAGGCGACCGAAGCGTTTTTCGGGGAAAATTAACGCGCGCGTTTCCAAACGCCCGCCGCGTGCGCGCCGCCCGCGTGCGCTTTCAGCGCACCGGCGAGGCTCTGCGAGCCTCGCCGAGGGCCTGGCGAAAGCCAGGCCTGCGGGCGGCGCGCGGCGTGCGCTCAACCGCCACTTCCCCACCCCGATCACCCGTACTCGTCCACTCCGTTAAGCTCACAGCGCGCCTCGTTCGGTCAGAAGCGGGTTTGAATTGTAAAAAACCGATAAAATTGGTGTATACTGTGAGCGAAAAATTGTCCTAATCATTCATCCATTCACCCCAACCCAAAAAACATAAAGTCTTCAGGACCAACCCTTATGACAACCTCCACCCAGCTCCCACAATATCCCCTAGAGCGCGAAGAACAAAAACAGCGCAACGCGGCTCAAAACGCGGCGACATCCGGCTCCAACGTGCCCAGCCGTCACGCCTTCGCCCAAGAAGTCCGCGCCGAGCGCCTGAACATCTTGTGGCGTGCGACGCTTTTCGGCGCATTTCTCTTGTGGTGGCTGCTGGTCGTCTTGACCGGCGGGCAAGACCTTTCGCTGCTGGGCCTATTTGCCCCCACGATGACGCTGGCAGGCGGCTGTTTGCTGGCAGGCTACTTTTTGCGCCATGATCGTTTTCAAGCGGGCGCTTGGGCTTACGCCCTGGGCGCGGTGCTGGCGATTGGTCTCTCTATGGCCTACTTGCCGGACTTCGGACGCACCTATGCTCCCTATATGTTCCCGCTGCTGATGTTCGTGGTCGGGCTGTTGCTCCCTGTGCAGAGCACCATGCTTTTGCTGTTGGCCGTCATCGTCGTGGCTATCGCCATTCCCTCGGCGGTCGAATGGCAAATGACGCTCAACAATCACACCGCCTTCGCGCTCACCCTCACCGCGCTGGCCGCCGTCCTTTCCGCACAGGTCAGCGGCGAGCTTTACGCCATCGCAGAATGGGCGCTGGAAAACTATCGCAAGGAGCGCAACACCACCTTTGCGCTTTTTGAAAGCCGCGAGGCGCTCCAAAAAAGCCTTTTGCGCCAACAAGCGCTTACTCAACAAGTCCAAGACACCAACTTGGAGTTGGAACGCGCCCGCCACGCCGAAGAAGAGGCGAAAAACTTTCGCGGGCAATTTTTGGCGAATATGAGCCACGAGCTACGCACCCCGCTGAACGCCATTATCGGCTTCAGCCAAACTATGCTGGACTTTCCCGCCATGTACGACGGTGTGGAGCTGCCCTCTCAATATCGCCAGGATATGCAACAAATCTTGCAAAGCGGTAAACACCTGCTCAATATCATCAACGACATTCTCGATCTTTCTAAAGTGGATGCCGGTAAGCTCGATCTGGAAATCCAACCGGTAGACCTGGCACCGGTGGTCAAAGGGGTGCTTTCGACGGCGGTCGGCCTGGTCGGAGACAAAGGCGACAGGGTCAAGCTGCTCAAAGAGTTGCCCGAGCCGTTGCCGATGTGCCTGGGCGACCCGCTGCGTGTGCGCCAAGTGTTGCTGAACCTATATTCCAACGCCGCTAAATTCACCGACTCCGGCTATATCAAGCTGCGCGTTTTCGCCGAGGGAAGCGAAGTGGTCTTCGCGGTGGAAGATACGGGCATCGGCATCGCCGAAACCGACAAAGCCACCATCTTCGAAGAGTTTCGCCAGGGCACAGCAGGCCGCAAAAAAGGGCGTCAAGGTGCGGGGCTTGGCTTGGCGATCTCCCAACAACTCATCCGTCTGATGAACGGGCGTATGTGGTTTGAAAGCACGCTGGGCAAAGGGAGCACGTTCTATTTCGCGCTGCCGAGCTATGAGCTGCCCCAAAAACAAGCCGCCGAAACCAGCGAAACGCCCGCCGCCGCGCCTTCTGAAACTGCCGTAACGGACGCCTCAGCCTAACAAAACGGGGACACCATGCGCATCTTGTACGTTGAGGACAACGAGGTGAACCGCGCGCTGGTCGAACGCATCATGCGCGCCCGCAATTGTGAAGTCATCTTCCGCGACGAAGGCGAAGGGGCGCTGGAAGTGCTCAAGGACGACCCCGCCATAGACCTCGTGCTGCTGGATATCGAGCTGGCCGGTACGATCAGCGGGCTGGACGTGATCCGCACGCTGCGCGCGCGCAACGACCGCCGTCCGGTGGTCGCCATCACCGCCTACGCCATGATGGGCGACCGCGAGCGCATCTTGGAGGCGGGCTGCGACCAATATTTGCCCAAGCCGTTGGTGGTCACCGACCTGTTGGCGATGATCGACCACTACGAAAAAGAGCTGGCCGACCGCGCTACCGCTCCAGCCGCACCGCCGACCCCATCCGACGAAAAAACCCCTTCCGCGTCCGCCGCTTCCACGTCGGCGGAAAAAGCCCCAGCCGCGCCCCAAAAGTCAGCGCCGACCACTGCCGCCACACCGCCAACCGCAGAGAAAAAGTCGCCCGCGCCTTCTGCTCCCGCGCCGTCCGAAGCTCCCCAGCCCCCCGCCGAAGCCGAGGACGCCACACCATGACCACCACGCCGGACGCCCTCCCCACCCCGACTTTTGCATATGCGTTGGTGGTGGACGACGAACCGGCCAATCGGGATTTTTTGGTGCGCTTGCTCCAACAAACCAAGCTCACCGTTGAGGGCGCAGCCACCGCCAAAGAAGCCCAGGCCATCGCCGAACGCTGCGAACGGCTGGATTTGATCGTGGTGGATAACAAGCTGCCGGATATGGACGGGGTGGACTTGCTGGCAGTGTTACATAAAAAACACCCCGAAGCACGGCTGGTGATGGCGACGATGCTCGACGAACGCTCGTTGATGGACAAAGCCTTCGCCAACGGTTGCAACGTTTTTTTGGTCAAACCGCACGGCTTCATGGAGCTATACCGCCGCATCTTGCGCCTCCAAAGCGGGGACGACACCCTCCAACGCCTGATCATTGACCAATACGGCCCCCGCCCCTATCGCGGATAAGCAGGACGACGCGCCCCGAGCGCCCTTGCCCACGCCGATCCCGCGTGCTACACTACCGGCGGCCTGCGCATACCTCGCGCGCGCCACGCTCGAACGTTCGCAGACAACGGGAGAGAGTACACCTATGCACACGCGATCTCTGATACACCGCAGCGCCCAATGGACGCTGATCCTTGCGCTGATCCTCGGCGTGTTCGGCGTCGGGTTGGTGCGCGCCCAAGACGGGCCGGACGCCACCGTGCGCCCCGACACGCTCAACATGCGGCACGGCCCGAACACCGATTACGCCATCATCGCCAAGCTGGTGCGCGGAACGCCGCTCACCTTGTTGGCGCGCGACGACATCCCCTGGAACGGCATTTGGGTTTACGCCCGCACGCCGGAAGGCCAAGAAGGTTGGGTCTCTTCGGACTATCTAGACGTGCGCGCAGGCCTGGACGTGGAAGCGCTGCCCGTGCGCGAGGCGCCCGCCGACAAAGGGACGCCCATGGCCGATGAACCCGCCGCCGACTCGCCCGCCGCAGAAGCTGCCCCCGCTGCGGAAAGCGGCTTTCCGGAAGGCTCGGGCGTGCCCGCGCAAATTATCGCTCCGGTGAATATGCGCACCGGTGCGGGCACGGGCTACCGCGTCATCACCACGCTGGCGCGCGGAACGAACGTGCTCGCCAAAGGGCGCAACAGCACGATGGATTGGGTGCTGGTCAGCGCCAACGGGCAAGACGGCTGGGTCTATTGGGAATATATCCAACTCCTCTCCGGCTATCTGAGCCAGCTCCCCGTTTCCGACGCGGTGACCAGCGCCAACGCCGCGCCCGCCGCTGCAAGCGACGATCAAGCGGCGAGCACCTCCGGCGCCGCGCCCCCGCCACCCGTCGCGGGGGGCGCAGGACTGAGCGGCTTCGGCTACGGCGGCCATGTGGATAGCTTCGCCTATCCCGAGCTGATGCACCACGCGGGCATGACCTGGGTCAAGCGGCAAATTCGCTTTACACGCGGCGCCCCAGGCAGCGTAGCCGCCGGCGCTATCCAGCAGGCGCACGCCAACGGCTTCAAGGTGCTGCTTGGCATTGTGGGCGAGGCCAACGCGGTCACCGATCCAAGCTATTTCCAAGACTACGCGCGCTTTGTGGGCGAGGTCGCCGCGCTGGGGCCGGACGCGATCGAAGTGTGGAACGAGCAGAACATTGATCGCGAGTGGGCGCACGGCCACATTGACCCGAACAGCTATACTCAATTGCTGGCTTTGGCCTACAACGCGATCAAAAGCGCCAACCCCAACGTGGCCGTGATCAGCGGCGCGCCCGCCCCCACCGGCGCGGAAGGCGCTTTCGGCTCGGACGCGGTTTGGAACGACGACCGCTACATACGCGGCATGGCCGCCGCCGGCGCGGCGCGCTATATGGACTGCATCGGCGCACACTACAACGAGGGCATCGTCAGCCCGTACCAAACCAGCGGCGATCCGCGCGGCAACTACTACACACGCTACTTTTGGGGCATGGTGAACACGTACTACAACGCCTTTGGGGGAGCGCGCCCGGTGTGCTTCACCGAGCTGGGCTACCTGACGCCGGAAGGCTACGGGCCGCTCCCGGGCAGCTTTGCTTGGGCCGCGAACACCACCGTCGCCCAACG